>CAZIMB010000049.1:0-2851 GCA_964540275.1 uncultured Nitrospirota bacterium
AATATGCCACAAGCTACAGAAACATTGAGGGAATTTACTATTCCTTTCATTGGAAGGCTAACAATATAATTACATCTCTCCTTTACTGTCTTTCTAATGCCCCTTCCCTCTGAGCCAATAATTAAACATAAAGGTGTATTCATATCAACATCCCATATTGTTAAAGGCGAATCAGCCTCTGCGCCAATAATTGTAATACCATATTCCTTCATTTTTTCTATTGCATGCTTGATATTTACGACCTCACATAAATTAACATATTCTAAAGCGCCAGCTGATGTCTTGGATACCACAGGGGTAAGTCCCACAGACCTTCTTGACTGTATAATAACTCCCTGTATTCCTGCTGCATCAGCTACTCTCAATATTGCACCAAAATTCCTCGGATCTTCTATTCCATCAAGGATAAGAAAAAAAGGCTTTTCCTCTTTTTTTCTCACTATGCTAAAGAGATCTTCAATACTTAGAAGATTTTTCTGTAAAACAACAGCAGCTATCCCCTGATGTCCCTTATGAAATCTAGTATCAAAAAAACTTTTTTCTACAAACTCTACTGGGATATTTTCTTCCTCTGCCAATTCTAAAATCTTTTGTATTTGCCAATTTCTTTGTTTAGAAATGTAGAGAGATTGTATCTTTCTGCCAGCTTTAATAGCCTCCAGAACAGGATTAAAACCATAAAGCCAAGATTTTTTATCTTTTCTTTCACCCATCTCAGCTAATCTTTACTTTCCATGATGTTTCCTTCCTCTTATCCTCAAGAATAATTCCTTTGCCCTCAAGCTCCTTTCGAATAGCATCTGCTTTCTGCCAGTCCTTACTTTGCCTTGCAGCTTGCCTATCTTTTATCTTTTGTAATATATCTTCTTCTGTAAGAGGAATCTTCTTTATCTTCAGAAGCGTTGAATTCCATTCTGATGGAGTCCTGCTAAAAAGATTAAGAACCTTGCCTACACCTTTCAAAGCATCCTTTGCATTTTTTAAAAGGGTCTTTGCTTTTTCACCTGAAGGCATTGAGTCAAGAAACTTATTTATCTCCCTTATTAATTCAAATATATGACCAATTGCCATGGCAGTATTAAAATCATCATCCATTGCCTCTTCAAATCTGTCAGTAAATTTTCCTAACATATCCTCAAGCTCTAATGATTCTGCCTTATTTAAGGCCTCTCCACTATAAGAAAGATAATCATCTATCCTCGCTAATGTGCTATAACATCTATCAAGTGATGCCTCAACATCACGAAGCTGTTCTTCAGAAAACTCTATAGGGCTTCTATAATGGCTTGATAAAAGAAATAGTCTTACAACCTCAGAATCATATTTATCCAATATTTCTCTTATAGTAAAAAAATTACCTAAGGATTTTGACATCTTTTCTTTATCAATGGTAATAAATCCATTATGAATCCAGTATTTAGCAAAAGGTTTGCCTGTATACGCCTCAGATTGAGCTATCTCATTTTCATGGTGAGGAAATATAAGGTCTGCACCTCCTCCATGAATATCTATTGTCTCTCCCAAATGTTTTATCGCCATCGCTGTGCATTCTATATGCCAGCCTGGTCTTCCCTTCCCCCACGGACTTTCCCACCATGGCTCACCTATTTTTGATGCCTTCCACAATGCAAAATCTAAAGGGTTTTTCTTTTTCTCATCCACCTCAACCCTTGCGCCTGCAAGTAAATCCTTTTTATCCTTTTTTGACAACTTGCCGTATTCACCAAATCTATCAACTGAGAAATAGACGCTTCTGTTTTCGCCTTCCTGAACCTCATATGCATAACCTTTATTAATAAGTGTCTTTATTATCTCTATCATCTCATTTATATGATCTGTAGCCTTTGGTTCAACGTCTGCCCTTTCAATTCCGAGTCTATCAAAATCATTGTAATATTCCTGAATATATTTATTTGCAATAACATCCCATGTTGTTGACTCCTCCTTTGCTTTTTTTATTATTTTGTCATCTATATCTGTAAAATTCCTTACATATTTGACATCATATCCCTTATACCTCAAATATCTCTGTATTACATCAAACACCACTGCACTTCTGGCATGTCCTATGTGGCAATAATCATACACAGTCACCCCACAGGCATATATTCCTACCTTACCTTCTTTAATAGGAAAGAAATCCTCTTTTTCCCCAGTCAATGTATTAAAAATCCTCATCCTTCCTCCTTTACCCTCCAATTTATCAATTTTACATTCCAGTCTTGATATGTGCCCTATTATTTCATTTATCTTTTCTTCAAAAGGGTCTGGCACCTTATGGTCAAGGGCCTCAACAATTCCGCCCTCCTCTAACCTCAATATCTTTTTCTTTATAACCCTTCCGGGTATTCCGACTACAATAGAATAATCTGGGACATCATGTAATACAACAGAATTAGCTCCGATCTTAACATGATTACCAATTTTTATAGGTCCGAGTACCTTTGCGCCTGCCCCTACAACAACATGATCGCCTAAGGTGGGATGCCTTTTTCCTTTCTCTTTCCCTGTACCTCCCAGGGTTACTCCCTGATACAAGAGGCAATCCTTCCCTATCTCTGTTGTCTCACCTATAACTACACCCATCCCATGATCAATGAAAAAGCCTGACCCAATCTTTGCGGCAGGGTGTATCTCTATGCCAGTTAAAAATCTATTTACATGGGATAAAAATCTTGGTATTATTGGGATGCCAAGATTCCATAAAAAATGATTTATCCTGTGAAGAAAAATTGCATGAAATCCAGGATAAGCGATTATAACCTCAAATATATTCCTTGCAGCAGGATCGCGCTCAAAAACAGCCTTTAAATCCCTTTTTATATCCTTCCAAAAACCCATTTTATTTCAA
>CAZIMB010000049.1:2951-12243 GCA_964540275.1 uncultured Nitrospirota bacterium
AAAAACAGCCTTTAAATCCCTTTTTATATCCTTCCAAAAACCCATTTTATTTCAAAATTAATCCCTATTTTTAATCTGTTATGTTTTTATCTTAATATATTAGCAGAAAAATCATAGAGTTTGCCTAAATATCCTTAACTATCATAATCTCTGCAGAAACATTTGCATA
Organism: uncultured Nitrospirota bacterium; assembly: GCA_964540275.1. GTDB lineage: Bacteria > Nitrospirota > Thermodesulfovibrionia > Thermodesulfovibrionales > Dissulfurispiraceae > CAZIMB01. The sequence goes on from CAZIMB010000049.1 coordinate 3,121, forward strand.
AGCAAAGCAGATATACTAAAGAGCCTTTAGATAAAGCTCTTTAATTATCTTATCACCATTAAAGATGATTTGATGGATAATACATTTATGATCCTTCATTTAAACATAAATGAACACCATCTTATTAAAGCTTTTGTGAAACTCCTGCTTTGTATAATTACTTATTAGAATTATTATTGAAAATAATAACAATTTTTGGTAGGTTTTTATAGTAACTCATTGAGCAACTAATTATCTGTTAGACTATTCCCTTCAAATTTATGGAGGCCAAAATGTTTAAAAAATTATCAATAATTTTTTTCATTTTCCTTTTTTCAACACCTTCCTTTGGCTCAACTATTGGTGAAAGGTTTCATTCAGAAACAAGACATACATGGACACAGATAATGAAAGATATCTTTATATCTAAGCCTCCTATGCCTGAACAATTTAAGGAATATAAAGGGCATAAAATAAACCTACCAAAGCCTGAATATAAAGGTATGACCTTTGAGGACGCACTATTAAAAAGGAGGTCTATCAGGGAATACTCCACAAAACCTCTCACCCTTTCTGAACTCTCTCAACTACTATTTTCTGCACAGGGAATAACAGGAAGGATTTATGGTACATACTTAAGAACAGCGCCTTCTGCAGGTGGGCTTTATCCATTTGAGATCTATATTGTTGCAAATAATATCAACGGTTTAAAGAAAGGTATTTATCATTATTCTGTAAAAGATCACTCCATGGTCCTAATTAAAGAGGGTGATTTTAGAAAAGAGATTATGCGCTCATCCCTTGATCAAGAGATGATGAGGGATGCTGGGGTTGTCTTTGTACTTTCTGCTGTTTTTGACAGGACAAGGTCAAAATATGGGGAAAGAGGGTTTCGGTATGTTTACATGGAGGCAGGGCATATCAGTCAGAATATCTATCTTCAAGCAACATCTCTTGGCTTGGGATCTGTTGTAGTAGGTGCATTTATTGATGATAGTGTAAATGAATTGATCGGATTAGATGGCAAGAAAGAGGCTGTAATAGCACTTCATGCTGTAGGTAGCACAAAAAAATGAAGCGCCATATTGATTATATTATTAGTATAATCCTCATATTTCTCATTAGCTTTACAGCTATTACAGGATATATACAGTCAGAGCTTGAATTAAGAAAATTTTTACCTCATAAATATTTTGCATATACCACACTTATATTTGTACTGATGCACCTGATATTTAAGTGGAGGAAATTAATCAATTATCTATATAGTTGCAGAAAATAGGCGATCTATTTTGAAATTAAATATGCCTTAATAAGGGATAATATAAAAATAAATGTCTATCTTCAGCCTTAAAAAATGCTGAATTTAAAATATTTTTTAGGATTTGACCTAATATCCTTTGTTAATTCCCCCAATTCTCTTGATAAAGTCTTTAGTTCAGTAACTGTCTCCTTTAATTCATTGGGGAGTTCTTTATCCTTAAGTAAACTTCCAGCCAAACCCTCTCCTGAATCAATCTTCTCCAAAACAGAATTAAGTTGCATAGTAGCCTTGTTAAGGTTTTCATATAATGAGGGATCCTCAGAGAGTTTTCTTAGTGTACCCGAACCCTCATTCATCCTCCTGCCAAACTCCTCTAAAGATGAGGCAGCAGATAACATTTTATTATACATTGATGGATCCTGAATAATTTTTTTAATTGTACCTTCTGATTCCCTTAAATCCCTTAATGCATAAGCAAGATTTCTTGAAGCCTCCTCAAGATTATTGTATAGGGTTGGGTCCCTAAGAAACCTTGAATAGTTAATTGCCTCGGCTATTTTATCCATTTTTTTTATAAATAACTCCATCTCCCCCACAAATTCTGTTATCCTTTTAAGGGCATCTGAACCTGTCTTAATGATATCCTTAAATTCTATGTATTCAGCGCCTTCAATAATATCCTCAGGACTGATAGGGCTTGCATTAGATGACCCTGCGGATATATCTATATATTTATCACCAAGCAATCCCATAGTCTGGACACTTGCGATAGAATCCCTCTTTATATATTGTGCCTTATCCTTTTTTATTGACATTGTAACAACCGTCCCTTTTTCAGCATGAAGGTCTATTCTCTTAACTGCCCCTATCTCTATTCCAGAAAACCATACAGGCGAACCCTGCCTCAATCCTTTAACATCCTTTATATTTGCCCTTATATCTATTGTTGGAGAAAAAATCTTTTCTAATCCATTTGCAAAAAATACTGTAAAAAGCAGTATCATTATAGCAATGGTAGTGATAAAACCCACCTTAAGCTTTGACCACATAAGCTGTTTTTTCAAATCAAACATCCCTTCTCCTTATCTATTTTCTATATTCAACTCACTTATAAATGCCTGAATTTCCTTTATATCTGAAACCAGAAGCCTTCTTTTATCTCCGTCAAAAACGATATGTCCATCCTTCAAAAACATAAATCTATCGCTTACCTTAAGGGCATCAAATATCTTATGTGTCACAATAATAAGACCCTTTCCATTTTTTGATAAATCGGCTATAAGTCTACAGATATTATCAGCATTTATAGGATCAAGTCCAGATGTAGGCTCATCATATAAAAACATCCTTGGCTCATAAGCTGCCAATGACCTTGCTATAGCAACCCTTCTATGCATCCCACCGCTTAATTCATCAGGCATTTTATTTATAGCATTCTTTACACCAACAAGATCTAAAAGCTCTTCTACCCTTTGCTCTATCTGGTATTCATCCATGTCTGTATATTCCCTTAGACAAAATGCCACATTCTCTTTCACACTGAGTGAATCAAAGAGAGCACCTTCTTGAAATACAAGGCTAAACCTTCTCCTAATATCCATCATCTCTTCCTCTGTTTTTTTTGTTATATCTTCTCCATCTATAATAATAGATCCTGAGTCAGGTCTAATAAGACCTGTTATTAGCTTTAATATTGTAGTCTTTCCCTCTCCACTTCCTCCAAGTATAGCCACCTTTTCATTGAAATTAATAGAAAAATTGATGTTCTTCAATATCTCTTGAGTATTATATGAAAAACTAACCCTATCAAATATTATCATAAAGAAAATCCTAATGCATAAAGTAGGATTCTTGTAAGAACAAAATCAGAGATTATTATTACTATAATAGATGCTACAACAGCCTTTGTAGTTGTTAGTCTTAGTCCTGTTGAACCACCTTTTGTTGTAAATCCCATATAACAGCTAATGCAGGCTATAAGATAGCCAAAGATAAATGGTTTTATAGTTCCAGAAAACACATTTTCAAAAACCAAGACATCCCTGATAGATGTCCAGAATACATAACTACTCTGATTACTCACAAATACAGCTATATAATAAGCACCTAAAAGGGATGCAACATTTCCTATAATAGTAAGCACTGGAAGCATAATTATTGAACTTAGTATCCTTGGCACAACGAGCTTTTTTATTGGATCAACACCAAACACCCTTAGAGAGTCCACCTGATGACCAAGCATCATAGATCCAATTTCTGATGCCATTCCAGCACCTACCCTTCCCGTAAATACAAGGGCACATGAGACAGGACCTATCTCCCTTATAATTGATATTCCGACAACCTTTCCAGTATAAATCTTAAGTCCAAGCCTTGAAAGTTCTGCTGACAGCTGAAGGGACATTGCCATCCCTATAAATAGTGAAACAAGAACTATGATAAAAAAAGAACCAACCCCTGCATAATCCATCTGCTCTACTGTATCCCTAAAATAAAATGGTCTTCTAAAAATACCTATCGTTCCCTTGAAGGAAAGAAGATAGAAATCCTGCAAATCGCTTATGACTTCCTTTAACCTCCTCATTGCCATTTAGATGCCTAAGTCCTTTTCCATCTCCTATGAATCCAGAGCCATTCAGTAGGGTGGCTCTTTATATAATTCTCAATAAAAGCCGAATACCTTTTTGTGTCTTCAATTAAAGCCAATTCTTTATCCTCAAAATTAGATGGTGCAACCTCAGGATAAATGTTTATTATACGTTTCCTACCTTCGCTAATAATAAAAGCTGGCATAACTGCTGCCCCTGTCTTTCTTGCAAGCAAGGCAGGCACCTTTGTTGTCCATGCAGGTCTTCCAAGAAAATCTACAATATAACCTTCTTCCTTTAAAACTGCTTGATCCATTAATATTCCCACATTTCTTTTTTCATTTAACTCATAAAATAGCCTTTTTAGTGCACCCTTTTTATAGATAACTTTATTACCATATTTAGACCTTATTTTCTCTATAAGCCTATTTAGATATGGATTATTCTGCTTCCTTGCCACAACTGAAATATTATCAACCTTCAACCCAAATGCAATCGCCATTAATTCCCAATTTCCACAATGTCCTGTTATAAAAATGACCCCTCTATTTTTAGATCTTGCCTTATGGTAATGTTCTATACCCTTTATCTCAATATTATCAATAATATTCCTGCCCAATCCATAATAAATCTTTATAATTTCCGCGACATATTTGCCAAAGTTTTTAAAGGCTAATCTTGCAATTCCTTTAACATCCTTCCCCTCACCTAATTTAGCTATTTTTATATTATTAATTGCAATTTCCCTCCTGCTTTTCCATAAATAAAAAATTATTGTGGCAATACATTCGCCAAACTTAATAGAAACCCTATATGGAGCTATTGCAATAGGTAGAGAGATAATTACTAATAGGACAAACTCAAACAATCTTCCTATTTTATTCATTTAATTGGCTGAATTAGTTTCCTCTTTCTTCTTTTCTTCCTTTTCTTCCTTTTCTTCTTCCCTTTCCTTCTTCTTTTCAAGGGCATCTGATATCTCATCAAGCCTTTTCATCACAAGATAGTTTATAGTTCCTTCTGGATATGTACCATCTTCCCTTAATTCTCCTGATTGCATACCTGTCAGTAGCTCAAGCCCTTCCTCAACCTTATCAATAGCATATATAAAAAACCTTCCCTCTTTAACAGCATCAACTACTTCCTGTTTAAGCATTAGGTGCTTAATATTTCTCCTTGGTATTATTACACCATGGGAACCATTGAGTCCCCTTATCTTGCAGAGGTCAAAAAATCCCTCTATTTTTTCATTTACACCCCCTATTGGCTGCACATCTCCGTTCTGGTCCATTGATCCTGTCACAGCAATGCCCTGATTCAATGGAACATTAGCAATACTACTAATCAATGCATAAAGTTCTGCACATGTAGCGCTATCGCCTTCCACCATTTCATAGAGTTGTTCAAATGTTATTGATGCAGAAAGGCTTATAGGCCTTTTTATTGCATACTTGCTTCCGAGGTAGCTGGATATAATCATTATCGCCTTTTCATGAATCCTGCCACTCATCTTTGTCTCACGCTCTATATTTATAATCCCTGCCTTACCTATATATGTCCTTGCAGTTATTCTAGAAGGTTTACCGAAACTATAATCACCAAGGTCTAACACAGCAAGCCCGTTTACCTGGCCTACCTTTTGACCAGAGGTTTCTACTATAAGTGTATCCTCAACCATCATCTCCCTGATGCGCTCCTCTATCCTGTTTACCCTGTAAATCTTCTCATCAAGGGCCTTTACAACATGCCTTCCGCTAACAACATTACTTCCTTCTTTTTTTGCCCAGTAGTGTGACTCTCTAACGAGATCTGCAATATCAGTAAATTTAGTAGAAAGCTTCATCTGATGCCCTGCAAGCCTTGATCCATACTGAACTATTTTTGCGACACCCTCCCTATCAAAGGGCAGGAGATTTTCTCTTTCTACGCAGCTTGCAACAAAATAGGCATACTTTTGTATATTTTCTGGGTTTCTATCCATCCTACTGTCAAAATCTGCCTTAACCTTAAACAATTCTCTATACTCTTCATCAAGGTTATAAAGTAGATAATATATAAAGGGATTTCCAACTAAAATTACCTTTACATCAAGGGGAATAGGTTCTGGCTTTAATGCAGTAGTGCTCAATAGCCTGTATTGTTCCCATACATCCTCAATCTTTAACTCCCTGTTTTTTATAGCCCTTTTTAATGCATCGTAAGAAAAAATATTTCTCAAAACATCAAGTGCATTCATCACTATATATCCACCATTTGCCCTATGTAGAGAACCTGCCTTTATCATTGAAAAGTCTGTAAGGGCCATTCCATACTGGACCTTATGTTCAATCCTTCCAAATAGATTTAGATATGTTGGATTGCTTTCAAATACAATAGGAGCACCTTTTGTCTCTTTATTGTTCACAATTACATTAACAGTGTATCTAACAAATGAAATCTCAGTTTTTGGCATTTTCATAAAAGGCAACGGGGGAGGTTGTTCCTCAACCGTCTTGAAATCCTCAATATGAGATAGGATATCCTCTTTGACAGCTTCAAGGTACATCTTGATCTTTTCATATTTACTATATTTTTCCTGTAATTCAGCTATTAGATGACCAACAGATGTAAGGGCAATCTCCCTTTCAAGTCGTGCAAGTAGGTCTTTTACAATCTTTTCAGCCTCTCGCGCAACCCTCATAACATCATCAAGCCTTTCTTGTAAAGTCTTTCCTATCTCCTCAATCCTTTTTCTTGTTTTCTCATCAAGATTTGCAAACTCCTCTTCTGTTAGAGGCTCACCACTCTTTTTTATAGGGACAATAATAAGTCCTGTCACAGCCTTTCTTATTGCAAATCCTTTTGACTGTGCCTCTTCTTCTATCTCAGAAAAAATCTCTTTCTGTTTTTTTTGAAATTCTTCAATTATTTTTCCCTTCTGTTTTTCATACTCCTTTGATTCAAAAGCCTTTGGTAGTTCTACCCTTAAGTTTTTTATCAGGTCCTCCATATCCTTCTGAAAGGTAATACCCATACCTGGATCTAAAGATATAGCAAGAGGATTATCAGGATCCTTGAAATTATAAACATAGCACCAATCATTCGGAACAGGCTCCTTTGAAGCCTTCTGTTCAAGTAATGTCTTAATCGTGCTCATTTTTCCTGTTCCACTCTCTCCAAGTGCAAATATATTAAAACCCTTGCTCGTCAGGCTCAGACCGAAATCAAGAGATCTTAGAGCCTTCTCCTGACCAATTGTTCCCTCAAATTTTGCCAATTCATCAGTTGTTTCAAAAGTAAAATTGTCAATTTCACAGACCTTGCAAAGCTCATCAGGTCTCAAACGTTCTGCCATAATTTCCTCCGTATTGATTTTTAAAATTCATGCATTATTTTGCCCTTGGGTGATATTCCATAAAGATCTTTTTTATTCTCTCACTTGTTACCTTTGTATAAATCTGTGTTGTTGAAATATCAGAATGCCCTAGCATCTTCTGAACAGATCTCAGATCAGCCCCTCCTTCAAGTAGATGGGTTGCAAAGGAATGCCTAATCATATGAGGAGAAATCTCCATTCCTAAAGCTCTGGCAAACTTCTTCAATGACTGCCAAAATCTCTGTCTTGTCATTGGAAGCCCCCTATTTGATAGAAATAAATAGGGTGTTTCTTTGCCTTTTGTTAAGTAAGGTCTAACCCCATTCATATATCTTTTTATTTTCTCTAAAGACCGGTAATTCATAGGGATTATCCTTTCCCTTGAACCCTTTCCAACTATCCTTAAAAATCCACCTTCAAAATTAAGGTCATTTATTTTAACAGATATTATCTCGCTTACCCTTAGACCAGAGGAATACATAAGTTCAAGCATAGCGGAGTCCCTTAGAAAGAGGGAATGATTTGATGAATCAATGGGGAATTGGATGTTTAATAGTTTTTTGATCTCATCGATACCAACAGCCTTTGGAAGTCTCTCCCATTTCCTCGGCGTCCTTATAGTTTCAGTTGGGTCCTCCTGAATTATTCTTTCAATTATTAAAAATCTACAAAATCCCTTGATTGATGAGATCCGCCTACATATACTTGAAACTGAGTAACCATTGTCCTTAAGTTGACCTATATACTGAATAATCCCGTCCCTGTTGATTAATGGTAATATATTATTAGGATTATCAGTTTCAGCGTTATTTTCTGTTTTCTCTGATTTATTATTGTTTTTTAGGTATTCAAAAAAGGCTTTTAGATCATTATGATAAGATTGCAAGGTATTTTTTGATAGGCCCTTCTCAACCGAAAGATAGGAAAGGAAATTTTTTAAAATATCTTTATTTTTACTTGGCATTTGAAAATCTGAATAATAAGCTTTTTTTAATAAAAGGTATACCCTTAATTTTCGAACCTTTGTAAAATAGGAAAAAATTTAATGAAAAATTAATTTTCTATACATATCTATACCTGTTGACTCTCTCAGTTTCTTATATAAAATATCTGCCAGATTTAAGAGACTAGTAGTATCCTCCTTATTATAGGCAAGTAATAATTCCCTTGCCTCTGAACTTCCCCTCTTTACATTTTCCCATAATTTTACTGCGTCATATCCATTTAATCCAACAACGGCATCATTCCTGCTTATACCAAACATAGCTTCTAATTTCTTGAGTCCGCCGTTAAAGCCGAGTCTACGCGCAGCAAAACAAAGGTCAAAATGGGGCATATCAAATCTTACACCATGAAAAGACCTCAAAAGGAAGGGGACATCAAAGGCTGAACCATAAAATGTAATTAAGTACTTATATCCTGAAAGATAACGATTGATATTTTCTGCGTTGAGATTCTCTCCGCTTATAAGATATCTCCATTCATAGCCATCATAAAAACCAACAACAGTTACATAACCACCATGCCCAGGTTGAAGGCCATTTGTTTCAATATCAAGACAGATCGCCTCATTTTTAAACACATCATATAATCTCCAATGATCCCGTCTTTTCATAATCCTCGCAAAATACTCAGCATTGCCAAAACTTAGTTCTAATGCTGCCTGAGTTAATTGATTATCATAGATCATCTTTCTCTCCTGACTAATACCTTCAATCTCATCACAGTTGCAAAAATCTTCCCAGTCAATAATGCCGCTTCGCCAGATGTTCCTTTCAAGTTTTTCACCTATACCATTAAGCAATGAAAAAGTATTCCTTATCACAATAACTCCTTTTTTAGTCTATATTATAACCTTTATCATAAACTACTACAACTTTTGGTAAGGTCAAAGGTCTTTATGTCATATTTTGCTTAATTGTTTACTATTGATTTAG
>CAZIMB010000050.1:0-10647 GCA_964540275.1 uncultured Nitrospirota bacterium
AGCAAAATGTTCGGCGCAGAGGTTTATATAAAGGCAGAGAACCTCCAGAAAACAGGATCCTTTAAGGTTAGGGGTGCATTTAATAAGTTGATTAAGCTTGGGACCGACAAGGTTATTGCCGCATCCATGGGAAACCATGCGCAGGGCGTTGCCTTTGCTGCTTCCTGTCTCGGCATAAAGGCAAGGATTGTAATGCCTTTGAACGCATCTATAGTGAAGCAAGAGGCAACTAAGGGATATGGCGCAGAGGTCGTTTTATTTGGAGAGAATTTTAAAGATGCCCTTAATTATGCAATTTCTCGGAAAGATTATACATTTATTCATGCCTTTGACGATGATGATGTAATTGCAGGTCAGGGAACTATAGGAATTGAAATATGTAATGAATTGAAGGATATAGATGCTGTACTTGTACCTGTCGGTGGAGGAGGCCTTATCTCGGGCATATCAATAGCAATTAAGGGCCTATCACCAAAGACAGAGGTTATAGGTGTTCAAACAGTATCGGCCACATCTGCATATGACTCCTATCATTTAAGAAAGATTTCAGAAATAATTCCACAGCCTACACTTGCAGATGGAATAGCTGTTGAAAGGATTGGGGAAAAGACATTTGAGATAATGCAGAAATATGTGGATGATATTATCAAGGTGAATGAGGAGTCTATTGCAATGTCAGTACTTTTATTTCTTGAAAGGAAAAAGCTTGTTGTTGAAGGTGCAGGAGCTGTTCCTCTGGCAGCTTTAATAGAGAATAAAGAGAGGTTCAGAGGAAAAAGGATGATTCTTATTGTGAGTGGAGGCAACATAGATTTTACTTTAATAGACAGGATAATCCATAAAGGTCTTGTCTCAAGTGGAAGGATAGGGGTGTTCAAGGTCATTGTGGATGATGTGCCAGGTGGTCTGCATAAAATAACAGGTATTATTGCCAATCAAAGGGGGAATATTCTTTATGTAGTGCATGACAGGCTATCTCAGGAGGTGCCTATAGGAAAGACAATGATGATATTTACTGTAGAGACAAAAGGGGCCCTCCATCTTGAAGAGATAAAGGCTATTATAAGAGATTCGGGCTTTATTTTAGTATAGGGAAGAAGTTATCAATAAGATTTTGATGTATCCTATTTACAAAAGAAGAATCTGAAGAGGCAATTAAGATAGCATCAATTTTTTTTATATAAGGCAATGCCAGTTATTTCCTAAAATTTTAACCACTATTTCTACTAATCACCTTATATAAGTGATGCATGGATAGGAGCTTGTCTTTGATAAATTGATTTCAGAGTTTTCTCAGAGAATCGTTGCAGCATACATTTATGCAAAAACAAGATAATGTTATTTCAAGTGCTGCCTATAAGGGCTTTTCAGACACATCTTCATTGCCTATAAAATGTTTTTAATGGTTATTGAAAAATTTTTCTTGACAAGATAATATCATTATAATATTATATTGATATGCCATATATTGATGAACACCGAAATACTAAAACAGTAGACAGGTTTAACCATGAAAAGCTTTATATGCAGTTAATGCGAATTTTGCGGGAGCAGATAAATAATAGGAACTGGCAGTTGGGGCAACAAATCCCCACAGAAGAAGAACTCTGTAAAAAATATAATGTAAGCAAGATAACAGTGAGGCAGGCTATAAATAACCTTGTCTCAGAGGGATATCTGATAAAGATTCAGGGAAAAGGGACTTTTGTTGCTGAATCCCTGCCTGTCGTCGGTCTTGCTATGAAGACAAGGCTTACAGAGGAGATGTTTGGAAAGGAGGTGAAGCTTGATAGAAAGGTATTGTTTCAGGGTATCAAAGAGCCAAATCCAGAAATAAGGACATATCTGAAGACAGAAGACAGGATATATTATATCCTGAGTAAGAGGAGCGTTCATGGAGAGACAGCATATATAGAAGAGACTTTTATTCCTTATGAAATGTTGCCGGATATTGAAAAGATTGATATTGCATATAGTTCGTTATATTCAATCCTCCAAGAAAAGGCAACAAAAAAAATCTTCAAGATGATACAGACAATAGAGATCTTGCTGGCAACAGGAGAGTCTGCGAAGAATTTAGGTATTGAACAAGGCCTTCCTGTGCTTACTGTTCATAGACTCTTTTTAAGTTCTGATAATTTACCTATTGCTTATAAGAAGATTCAGGGTAGGACAGATAGATATAAATTTCAGACTGAGTTTGAAAGAATCAGATAATAATATAGGAGGTTTTAAGACATGACTTTTCCAAGAAAGGTGTATGAATTTATGAAAACAGCCTCTGTTGCTCATGCAAAATGGGATTATGAAGTCTCCATGAGCATTATTAAGAACCGCAAGAAGATGATGATACTGATAATACTTCTTTTACCCATACTTGCGGTGACTTTAACAGAGGCAGGCGGAATGCTTGGAGGAAAGACTGCATATGCCCCAGCTTTTTATTCTACAAAAATATTTCTTGTCTCTATAGCTATTGGCCTTGCAGCAGGCCTTATCACAGGATGTATAGGAGCTGGAGGCGGATTTATTATAACACCTGCATTAATGGCTGCTGGCGTTAAGGGAATTCTTGCTGTAGGTACAGATGTCTTTCATATTTTTGCAAAGGCAATTATGGGAACTGCTGTTCATAAAAAACTTGGTAATGTCTCCGTAAAATTGGCAATATGGTTTTTGGTTGGCTCTGCAGGTGGGACATTCGCTGGAGGTGCTATAAATAAAGGGCTTTATAATAAGGATCCTTTGCTCAGTGAGGCGTTTATAAGCCTTGTTTATGCAGCATTACTTGGATTTTTAGGGTTTTATGCCCTTGCAGATTATTTGAGGTCAAGAAAGGCCGGCGGAGCAGGAGGCGCACACAGCGGACCGGACATAACACCACCTTTTGCATTAAAGCTTCAGGCAGTAAAGATTCCCCCATATATAACCTTTGATGAACACTTAGTGCCTGGCGGCAAAAGGATCTCTGCAATATTTTTGATCATAGGCGGATTTGTAGTAGGAATGCTTGCAGCTATTATGGGCGTAGGAGGTGGGTTTATTACATTCCCGATGTTTGTGTATCTCTTTGGAGTCTCAGCATCTACTACAGTAGGAACTGATATACTACAGATAATATTCACAGCAGGTCTTGCATCAATTGCACAATATGCAATATATGGTTATGTTTTCTATACACTCGCAATGGGTATGCTCATAGGCTCTCTGATCGGTATACAAATAGGAGCCCTTGTCACAAAGATTGTTAAAGGATCTCAAATTCTTGGATTTTATGCGGTATCTATAATTGCAGGTTTTGTAAACAGGGCAAGCACCCTGCCAAAAAAGATGGTGGAGCTTGAGTATATCAATATCTCAAAGTCAACTGTTGGCGCTATAGAATTTGTGGGCAATATTATATTCTGGATTGTAGTTGGCATATTTGGCGTATGGGTTATTGGTAAATTCTTTGCAAATATTAGGAAACTTAGAGGGGAGGCGTAAGATGGCAACTATGAAGAAGGGAGCGATTTCTATAGGTATTTTTTTAGGTCTGTCATTTTTTGGGGTTTTGGCATTGATTTTTTCACCTATTTTTGGTGAAGGGAAGAACGGACTCCAATTTGCGGATGACATGTTTAATAAGCTCTCCAAAGGTTCTTCATACTTTATCCCAAAGGTTTTTGAAGATAATAGAAAATTTATTGGCAGACAGATTACGACTGTGATAAAGCTTGAGAACTTGCAGCAGAGAGAGAATGCTTTAAAGGTTCTTACAACTGCTGGTGCACATGTTGAAGCAAATGGTACTGAAATAAAGATAAGCGCTGACCTTGGTGGTCTCATGGAAAAAGCCCTGAAAGACTCTGATGATATGTACAAGAATGACGGCAAGGCTGTATTGGACAGATACGGATTTGACGAAAAAGAGGTTATGGTCTCATGGTGGAATATCATGAAGCCTTTAGACAAACAGCTTAAGAAGGAAGGCATGATAGAGGAGTCAAAGATTGTTTCCGATGTCATGAAAAAGGCTATTGAGACTGCCCATAATTTCTACGGAATAGAGGCACAAAAGGTTACAGAAAAGGCAGGTCTTATGATAGGGCTCTTGATATTCTATGTGCTTTATACTATGTGGTGGGGATTTGCGATTTATTACCTCTTTGAGGGTATAGGGCTTTCTATGAGCAAGGCAAAACATTAAAAACAGTGTCAGTGAACAGTGTCAGTTGCTAACACTGACACTGTTTACTGAGACACAAAATAAAGGAGGATGAATAATGAAGATATTAGTGCCAGTTGATGGTTCAAAATATTCTGAGGAAGCGCTTAAGATCGCTGCTGACTATGCAAAAACAAAGGGCGCAAAAGTATGTCTTATAAGTGTTGCACCTGTTGTTGAAGGAATAGACCTTGAGATAACTGCTGCTGAAAGAGATAAACTAACAGGAACCTTTACCAAACAAGCTGAATATATAGCACAAAAGGCATGTGGAATTTTAACAGCAGAAGATGTAATAGCTACCTGCAGGCATGTGGTCTCCTCTTTATCTGTTGCAGATGCCATAATAGATTATGCAGAAAAGGAAAAGATTGACCTTATTATTATTGGTAGCCGTGGTCTTGGTAAATCATCAAGATTTAAGATAGGAAGCGTTGCCTCAAAGGTAGTTAAACATGCTCCTTGCTCCGTATATGTAGTGAAGGTCCAAGAGTAATTAGATTTTTTTTTGAAAGGCAAGATATCATTATCTTGCCTTTTTATGTTTTAAGTATAAACCTTGTCATTACAGGCAGAGGCAAATAAAGAATGTTACAATAAATTATGAGCAAAAAAGGATTTTTTAATAATTTTTCTGTTTTGCCTGCAAGTTCATGGTTTGATTTTTTTATCAAGAATTTTAAAAAGATTGTTGGCATAGTTATAATTGTCCTGCTTGGGATAATACTATTATTAGGGTGGATGTCTGCAAAGAAGGTCAGAGAGGTGGTAATAGAGGACTTCAACCAGCAGCAGTTGGTGCTTGCCCGTCATGCAGCAAGCCAAATAGAAAATAGCCTTTACAATCTTAAAAGAGAACTCGATTTTCTTAGTCTTTTTCCGTCCGTGCAATATTCTGACATTCCATTTATGGATAAACATATGGAAATAACCTTTTTGAAAAATAGAGACCAAGGTGTAATGGAGATAAGATTTGTTGAGAATGTAGAAAGTTTTAAGAGTCAAGGTATCAGGACTCACATCTTGAATAATCAAGGGTATAAGGTGATTGAACCTAATTCTGAAGATATAGATTATCTAAACTGGGCAAAACAGGCTGAAAAGGATAATTTTTTTATAAGCGATATTTATCATGCAGATTCTGATTCAAACGGCCAAATGCTTATACTAAAAATAGTCATTCCTGTTAGGCAGGTCTCTATTGATAATAGGCATCCTGTAGCGACAGATAAATTTTCAGGCGCCCTATTATTTGTAGTGGATGCATCTGTATTAATACAAAAGATAACAAAAGATTTAAGATCAGGAAAGACCGGTTATGCATGGGTCATAGACAATAGGGGCACTTTTTTGTATCACCCGGAAGAGGAATTTATAGGAAAGAACGCATTTGAGGCAAGGAAGGAGAAAAAGCCAACGATATCCTTTGCGAGGATCAATGAGATACAAAAAGATATGATGCTTAAAGGCAAGGAAGGCACAAGCTGGTATATATCGGGCTGGCATTTGGGAATAGAGGGAGAGGTAAAAAAATTAATTGCCTATACTCCAATAAGGCTTGATAAAAACGATGCATCTCGCATATGGTCGGTTGCGGTAGTTGCGCCAATAACAGAGGTTGAGAGTGTAATTCGTTCTGTTCAGATAAGACAGTTTTTGCTTGAGGGTGTTGTAATAGTCGCTATCCTGCTTGGAGGGGTAGCGATAATCGGAATAATGCTTAGGTGGTCAAGTGCATTATCTGATGAGGTAGAAAAAAAGACAGGCGAGTTAAAAAAATCTGAATATCAGTATAGATCTCTTATTGAGAATGCAAATGATATTATATTTACAGTAGATTCCAAAGGGGTTATCACTTCTATTAATAATGCGGGGCTCTTATTATTTGGTAAAAAGAGGGAAGAAATAATCGGCTTAAATATAGGCGAGATTTGTTTTAATGAGGAGAGCGCTGCTTTACAGTTAAAGGCTGTTGAGGAGGCTTTTAGGGGAGAAAGTAAAAAAATAACTTATTCTATTAATATGGGTGGAGGTGATCATTGGCTGAGTACAAATTTCAGTCCTTTATTTGATGAAAAGGGGAGGCCCTATGCTGTTTTAGGTATTTCAAGGGATATAACTGCTGAAAAGAAAAGGGCTATAGAAGAGCAGATGTATCATACAGAGAAATTAGCATCTATGGGCACGCTTGCAGCCGGTGTGGCGCATGAGATAAATAATCCACTTGCTATAATTTTAGGTTTTTCTGATATGCTCCTTGAAAAGGCTAAACCTGGTTCAAATGAATATGATATGTTAAAGACCATAGAAAAGCATGCCTTAAACGCAAAAAGGGTTGTAGAGAATCTCTTAAGTTTTGCAAGATATACCGAGCATAAAGAAGAATTTATTGATATCAATTCAAATATAAAAACAGTATTAGATGTTGTTGAAAATACTCTGAAATTGAATAATATCTCATTAAACTGCCAGCTTTCGGATAAATTACCTAAGGTAAAGGCTGATGCAGGAGAAATGCAGCAGGTTTTTTTGAATATAATAAACAATGCTATTCATGCGATGAAGGGAGGGGGCACTTTAACCGTCACAACAGAATTGTCAGACAGTGAGCGGGTTGTAATCAGATTTGCTGATACAGGACATGGCATTAAAAAAGAACATAGGACAAAGATATTTGACCCTTTATTTACCACAAAGAAGGTTGGTGAAGGTACGGGATTGGGTCTTTCTGTTTCATACGGTATTATTACAAAATATGGAGGCACAATTACCTTTGAAACAAAGACAAAGGATGAATCTGACCAGACAGGGACGACTTTTATAATAACTTTACCGGCAATAAAATAGTGATAACCGTAAGGTGACAGTGTCAGTGAATGAGGTTTCTTTTATCTTACACTGAACACTGACACTAAAGAGGAGGATGATATGCCTGAAAAAATTTTGGCCGTTGATGATGAGCCAGATATGCTTAAGCTTTTAAGTATGATCATTAGGGAAAAAACGCCATATGAGATTACGACTACAAATAACCCAATGGAAGCCCTTGAACTGGCTAAAAAAGGAGGTTTTGACCTTGTTATTGCCGATTTAAAAATGCCAGGGCTTGATGGGGTTGAATTGCTTGAAGGCATAAGGCGTATTGACGAGGACATACCGGTGATTATAATAACTGCATATGGAACGATTGAATCAGCTACAGAGACAATGCATAAAGGCGCCTTTGACTTTATAACAAAGCCATTCCGTAAAGAACAGATACTTTATACTATTGAAAAGGCATTTAAATGGCTAAGGCTTCAGAGGGAAAATAAGATGCTAAAAGAAAGGCTAAAGAGAGTGGATAGTAAATAGGGTAAGTTAAAAAATTTCTTCTCCGGCACCGGCACTATTCACTGTTTGATGTGTTCTTTAACAAATTCCTCTATATACCAATCAGTAATAGCGTCGTTATATAAGACCATGTCAAGCTGTTTGGTATAGGCTGTTAATTTACCGAGTATTAATAATTTTTGTTCTATGTGTTGCTGTTTGTGTTTTGTTAATATTGCATTTATTACATCCTCTTTAATACTCACCCTGAAATCCATTTTTTTCAAAATCTCCTTTATAAGCCTGACCCTTCTTAATCTCCTTTCAGCAATAGCGCCTCCACCCTTGAAAAAGAATTTTATATAATTGTCATTTATATTTTCACTTGCATACGCCTCTATCATAGAAAAATGATAACCAAGCCTTATGCTGAAATTCATATAATTTTTGGATATTATAGCAAAGCTCTTTTCTGCAGTCTTAAGAAGTTCTTCTTCAGGCACCGTGGCGGTATGGGCTATCATTCCAAGAAATCCCTTTGTATCAGCAGGCCTTGGCTCAGGCCATCTCATGGCTTTCATACCCCTCAGTATTGCTGAAAAAGGTATGGAAAGTATATCCTCAGGGATCGCTTTTTTTATGCCGCTTTTAAGTCCACCATCAATATTTAAAAGAATTATATCGACAGGTATTTCTGCCTTCAGGTCAATTGTCTGTAGCCCTTTGGTATCATAACCTTCCCCAATTGAAAACATCTCTGCCATAGCCTTCTCATGGGCAAAACGTGTGATGTCATGAAAGGTTTTGCAGTATTCGGGTTTAAAATTTTCATCTGCAGGATCTGTTAAATTCAAAGGGACTATCCATTTTAATACCCTCTCAAGGGTCTTAAAAAGATGGGTGTCTTTAAATGTAGAACGTGGAAGTGTATAGTTAAGAAGTTCTTCAACCCTGCCTTCATAGATATTGCAGTTTATGGCATCAACTGTTATCTCCTGTCCATCTTTAATTAAAGAAGTTGCAACTTCGGTATCAAGTATTGTCGGGACCTGATATTCCCTTGAGATAGATGCCATATGTTCTGTTGCACAGCCTATGTCTGTAATAATAGCTGATGCCTTATTCATAACTGTTACAAATTTTGTTGAGGCCTGTCTTGCAATAAGAACAGCTCTGTCAGGGAATTTTTTTAGTTCCTCTTCATCTTTTAAAATAAAAGCCTTTCCATATCCTATTCCCTTACAGGCAATAACTCCTCTGTCAAGCAATATATTGTAGCCTTGGACCTTTCTGGGAAGACTTGAGACTAAAGGCTGAAGGCTTGTTATTTTTAATTGTCTGCTCTGAAGAATATATAATTGATTATTCTGGTCAATGGCCCATTCTATATCCTGAGGGGAGCCGTAATGATTTTCCAAAAGCATTGCAATGCTGCATAGGGCTTTTATCTGCTCATCGGTTAAAGAGGGCATGTCCTTTATCTCATTCGGTGTGCTGACCTCTTCAATATCCCCTTTATCGCTGCATATGAGCATTGTCTTTTTCTCAACTATTTTCTTTTGAAGGACTGTTCCCTCTTCCCTTGATACGATATAAGAATCAGGCTCCACTGAGCCGTCAACAACAGGCTTGCCAAGCCCCCATACTGCATTTATTATTAAGGAGTTCATTTCAGGGGCATTAGGGTCTCTTGTATATATTACACCAGCAGACATTGCATCAATCATTTTTAATACACCTACAGCCATAACGATTTCTTCATCAGAGAACCCTTTTGTCTTGTAATAGTAAATAGCCCGTGGCGTAAAAAGGCTTGCTATCACCTCTTTGTATTTATGGGGTATTAATTCTTCAGACACATTAAGAAAGGTTGCATACTGACCTGCAAAGCTAAACTCTCCATCCTCCTGTATTGCGCTACTGCGGACAGAGACTCTTAATTTCTCGGCACCTCCTCTGAACTTTGAGATGGGAGAAAGGAGGCTTTTAGTCTTCAAATCTTCAACCGCCTTTTTTATATCAATTTCCAAATCTTCAGGGATTTCTGCCTTTATCACCATGTCCTGAATCTCTTTGCTAACTTTTTCGAGTTCCTCTAAGTTTTCAATACTGATAAAGGAAAGTCTTTCATTTATTTTTTCAGAAAATTTATTATGCTCCATAAATCTTTTGAATGAATAGGCAGTGATCGCAAAGCCTTCAGGAGTTGGCAAATTAAGAGAACTTTTAATTTCACCAAGATGAGCCATCTTACCGCCTGCAATGTTTGTCATCTCTCCTTTAAGTTCTTCAAGGCTAATAGTAAAATCAGTTACAGGAATCTGTAACTTCATTGATAAAAATTGCTCTATATCTTTATTAATTTCATAATGAATTTTGTAAAGTTGGTTGTATCTATTTTTTGAGAGAATATTAAGATTTTCTATAATTTGCAAAACATTGTTAGAGATTAATCTCCAGTTTGCATCAATGTAATGCCTGTCAAAGAGGTATTCACCTGACATCTTTTCTTCCATGTCTGCCATTAATTCGAGGGTTAGGTTGTTTTTTTCAAGCAGGTTTTGAAATGAACGGTATTTTATTTTAAATTCCTCTGTTACGGGCTCTGAAGTTAGGGGCCTCTGTTTCCTTGAAAAGATCTTAAATAAATTTTTTAAATTTGTCATAACTAATTATACTATTTTTAGATGTGAAGATTTAAAAGGTGGTTATTTTTCCATAGTTCATTAAGATCTTTTATAAGGCAATTAGGATACTTGACAGGTCCTTATAATTAATGGTATAAAAGCCTGAAAATTTCAAGGAGGTGTTTAATGAAGAGGATTTTAGTATTTCTCATTTCGCTCTCTTTGCTTTTTCCTCTTCCAGCCTTGGGGGTTGATCAGGCTGAGCTTCTTAAAAAGATAGAAGCCCTATCAAAAGAGCTTGAATCCCTTAAAGCACAGATGCAGGAACTACAGAAAAAAGAGGCCCAGAGGGAAGAGAAAATTACAGCTGTTGAGAAAAAGGCTGAAGAGGCAATAGAAAGCGCTGGGCATCTTTCATGGCTTGAGATTGGTGGTGATTATAGGGCAAGGCTTGATTCATTAAGGGGCAACGTCCATGATTATATGCAATATAACCCCTTT
>CAZIMB010000050.1:10747-12149 GCA_964540275.1 uncultured Nitrospirota bacterium
AGATACATACTTTTTTACATCTCCCCAAGATGGCTATAAGGTTAAAAATGATACCCTCTTTACAAATCGCCTTGGGCTTAACCTGAAGGTAAAGGCAACTGAGGATATCCAGGTCAAGGCAAGACTTCTTATGTATAAGGTATGGGGGCATGAGACAATGACCCCTGTTCAGGGCAATTTCTTTGCTGACAGGGCATTTGGTCCTTTTGATGGAACAGTAGCGCATGTGCCTTCAGACAATGCCTTAAGGGTTGATCAGGCATATGTAACATGGGCAAATATAGCTGATCAACCTATATGGTTTTCAATAGGGAGGAGGCCATCAACAAAGGGCCGTCCAAGTAATCTCAGATATAACACAGAAGGGGTAGGGACAGCAGGAATACCAAGCCTAATGGTTGATTATGCCTTTGATGGTCTTACATTTGGTATTGCGCCTGATATAGAATCTTTACCAGGTGCTTACGCAAAGATATGCTATGGTAGGGGTTTTGACAGCGGCTTTAAGACCCCTACAAATAGCATTAAGGATACCGATTTCTTAGGTATAAATATAGTTCCCTATCAAACAGAGAATCTCCATGTGGAGCTTCAGTGGCAAAGGGGATTTAATATATTCACAAGCCCCTCTGACGGATTTCCTCAGAGGATAGATACCGGCTTGATGGCAGGCGGTCCTCCATCAGGCAGTTTTATAGAGGTTATTACCCCTGTAAAAACTAACCTCGGTGATATACAGTGGCTTGGTGGATTAGTGACGGGGAAAATCGATAAGCTCGGGCCAGGGGACCTTAATCTATTCCTCTCTGCAGCAATAAGCAGGACCCATCCAAATAACAATCTCTTTTCTATGCCCTTTGGTTTGATAGATCCTGACGGCACATTAGGAAGTGGAGATGAGAGGGTATTTAATGCTGGATTTGGTCTGCTTTATGACGAGGGCAACAAAAAGAGCCGCACAGGTAATGCAATCTATCTTGGCGCAAGATATGACTTTCCTACAGGCACAAAGATAGGGGCTGAGTACAACCGTGGCTCAAAATACTGGATAGGAATGGTTCCAGCTGCTGATGATATGTGGACATCTAAGCTTGGAACGAGAGGTGATGTTTATGAGGCCTATATAATTCAAGAACTTGGATGGCTTAAGCCCATATCAAAGAAGGCTAAGGCATTCTTTAGGCTCGGCTATCAATACTATAGCTTTGATTACACAGGAAGCAATAACTGGCTTGGAGAGCCAAAGAGGATTGATGATTTAGATACAACAGATCCTTTAAAGACCCAGTTGCTCGCTCCTCTTAAAAATGCAAGGAATATTTACTTCAGCTTTGATGTCCAGTTCTAAAGATTGTATCTTCTTAAAGGGAAGGGCAAAGGCTCTTCCCTTTTAACTTTTGAT
>CAZIMB010000051.1:0-11889 GCA_964540275.1 uncultured Nitrospirota bacterium
TTCATTATTCATTGCAGTTCTGCCACACATATAACATTGAGGCTATTAAGATAAAAGAAATGTGCGATAAAGAGGGAATCCCGTTTTTAGCCATAGAGACAGATTACTCGTCTGAGGACATTGGACAACTGCAGACAAGGATTGAGGCATTTTTAGAGCAGATTAAAGGCTGATTATTAATGATAGCTGGCATTGACATAGGTTCGCGGACAATCAAAGCGGCATTTATCAAAAATGGCAGATTGATTGATTATCAGATTTTAGAAAGCGGATTTGATCCGCATCGCCAATCCCTTGAGATGATAAAAAAATATCATCCACAAAGGATTGTCGCCACAGGCTATGGCAGACACCTTGCAAAACAGCACTTTGCAGATGATGTCATCACCGAGATTAAGGCACATGCCATGGGCGCGAGATATTTCTTTCCTGACTGTAGAACCGTCATAGATGTAGGAGGTCAGGACTCAAAGGTTATTTCACTGGATAAATTAGGAAATGTAGTTAACTTTATGATGAATGACAAATGCGCCGCAGGCACAGGCAGATTTCTTGAGATAATGGCAGCATCTCTCGGCTTTACGATTGCGGAATTTGGACAAAAGGCATTGCAGGGTTCGGACAGAATTAAGATAAACAGCATGTGCACTGTGTTTGCCGAGTCAGAGGTTATATCACTTAAAAACAGAGGAGTAAATCCTCTTGATATTTCGAGGGCAATCCATCTTTCAGTTGTAGAAAAAATAATAGCACTATTACACAGACTCGGCATTCAGGAAAGGGTTGTCTTTTCAGGAGGCGTTGCAAAAAACCTGTGTATTGTAAAGATGTTAGAAGAAAATTTGGATATAAAGATTTATGTCCCTGATGCACCAGATGTGATTGGTGCAATTGGCTCCGCGCTATTTGCGGAGAGACAAAATTAATGTTATATAAGGAGGTGCTTATTATGAAGTATGGAGCAAGAAATAAGATAGCTGCAACAGTAAAGTCTGTAAAAAAAGGCGATATAATGTCTTTAGTAAAGTTTGATGTTGCTGCCCCGCATGAAATGGCTTCTGTGCTTACAACAGAATCGCTTGATGACCTTGATTTAAAAACAGGCGACACTGTTCAGCTTATTGTCAAGGCAATTCATGTGTTGCCTGTAAAAGACAATAACTAATAATTAGGAGGCACAATGCTTATTGACGCAAGAGGTCAGGCATGCCCAAAGCCTGTGATAATGGCTGAGGAGGCTTTGACAAAAATAGGCAAAAAAGCTGGGATATAAAAATGTATACAGACATTCAAGCGGCGTTAAGGCATGGCTTGATGCAGATTACAAGGTAGATAAGGTTAAATAATTGTTTATCAGTCTTAGGGAAGAAATGGCGTTCGATCAGCTTATGAACCTAATTGCATTAATACCACAGGAGGTTTTGCTATGAAAAAGTTTTTATTAGCCACAGCGAGTATGTTGTTCTTTATTTTATTCATAAGCCATAATATCTACGCTAAAGAACTGGATGCCTTTAAGGGAATGAAAGGCACCATAAGGATTGCCGGCGGCACTGCCCATATTCCTGTCTGGGAAGAGATTGCCAAACAGATTATGAAATCTAATCCAGATATTCAGATAAGCATTGCAGGTGGGGGATCAGGTCTTGGAATAAAGCAAGTTGGCGAAGACTTAATAGATATAGGCAATTCAGGTCGGACGCCTACAGCAGAAGAAGTGTCAAAATACAATCTCAAAGTTTACAAATGGGCTATTGATGGCGTGGGCATTATAGTAAATCCACGAAATAAAGTTGCCAATCTTTCTAAATCCCAGATAAAAGACATCTTTGCAGGAAAAATCAGCAACTGGAAAGAGCTCGGAGGAGTTGACAAGGGGATAAATCTTTATTCAAGGCATGAAGACAGCGGCACAAGAGAGGTATTCTGGACAGAAGCCCTTGATAAAGGAGAAGTATCTTTAAAAGCAAATATCGTTGCCTCTAACGGAGCAATGAAAACAGCGATTGCAAATGACCCGTATGGAATAGGATACATATCCACCGGATACATTGATGAAACAGTAAAGGCGGTAATGTTTGAAGGCACCGCCCCTGATGTTGAAAATATCTTATCAGGCAAGTATAAAATTTTTCGCAGCCTTTACAGTGTAACAAAAGGGGAGCCGTCTCCACTTGTCCGCGCATTGCTAAATTATTTATATTCTGAAGAGGGGAAAAAGATTATACGCAGCAAGGGGTTTATTCCAGCAGAGTGAATCTCTTTTTTGAAAATATAGCTGAAAGATTCTTTAAACTGTCTGCCTTTTTTAGCATCGGAATTACACTCTTAATCTTCATTTTTATGCTGATTCTGGGCCTTCCACTCATAAAGGAGGGCCTTTTTCATTTCCTTATAAAGGATTGGGATCCATTTAAAGGTGTGTATGGCATTGGTCCTATGATAATAGGCTCTTTAGCTGTTTCATTGCTTGCGCTTATTTTTGCATTGCCTTTAAGTCTTGGGTGCGCGGCATTGATAACTGTTGTAAGGTTTAAAAAAACCGCTAATTTCTTAGCAAAAGCAGTACAGGTATCTGCTGGTATACCTCCAGTTATTTATGGATTTACAGCGATTTTTACATTAGTGCCTTTTTTAAGGGGGTTCTTTGAGGTAGGATCTGGAATGAGCATTCTTTCTGCATCAATAATTTTTGCGCTATTACTATCTCCTACTATGATATTAATCTTTGTTGACGCCTTCAGATCAGTCAGATCATCTTACCTTTTAGCGATTGACTCAATGGGATGCAGTCCTGTGCAAAAGCTTTTGTATGTTATCATACCATGCTCAAAAAATGGAATCATTGTAGGGGTTCTTTTAGGAATGGGAAGGGCAATAGGAGATACATTGATTGCATTAATGATTGCAGGGAACGCAGCCCAGATACCCTCGTCTTTACTTGACTCGGTAAGGACACTTACTGCTCACATTGCCCTTGTGAAGGCAGCAGATGTTGACAGCATTCAATTTAAATCAATATTTCTTTCTGGATTAGTCCTGTACACATTTACAACGATCATTGTTTCTATTGTCCATTTGAAGTTTAAAAGAAAAATTATCAATAGAGATGCTGTTTATGAATAAGCTCATCGAGCAATCAGTATACTTTATGATATGGATATGCGCCCTATTATATTTTGGAGCAGTGCTGGGCATAATAGGATTTCTTGCAATCAAGGGATCAGAGCTGCTCTCTTTAAGCCTTATTTTCGGTGATGTTGGCGCAATTGATGCCATATTGCTGAGAAAGCAGGTCTTTGACGGACTGTTTCCGGCAATTGCAGGGACAATTTTGCTTGTTGTATTGACTATGAGTTTTGCAATTCCAATCGGCATAGGAGCAGGGATTTATCTTGCAGAATATGCAGAATATCGTATCAAGCATATGATGAATATTTTTTTTGATACGCTTGCAGCCATTCCTTCTATAGTGATAGGATTGTTCGGTCTTTCGCTGATTATCTTTTTGAATAAATATTTTCACAGCCGCCTTTATCCAAGCCTGTTTATTTCAAGTCTTTCTCTGTCTGTTCTTGTTTTGCCTTATATCATCCGCTCTACACAATTGGCTATGGAGGGAGTTCCTCAAATCACAAGGCTGACAGCCCTTTCCCTCGGAGCAACAAAATTGCAGAATATTTTTTATGTGCTCCTGCCAAAATCGCTCTCGGGCATTCTGAGCGGCGTGCTGCTTGCCATAGGCAGATGCGCTTCTGATGTGGCTGTTATAATGCTCACAGGTGTTGTGGCAAATGCCGGCATTCCCGGATCATTGCTCGGCGCTTACGAGGCGTTGCCGTTTTAT
The DNA here is from genome assembly GCA_964540275.1 of uncultured Nitrospirota bacterium. Lineage (GTDB taxonomy): Bacteria > Nitrospirota > Thermodesulfovibrionia > Thermodesulfovibrionales > Dissulfurispiraceae > CAZIMB01. Next base: position 3,848 of record CAZIMB010000051.1, read on the forward strand.
ATATTCTACATAGCCTCTGAATACAGAAATCAGGCTGAACTTATGACAGGCTATAGCGCATCTCTTATACTGTTGATAATTTGCACCATTTTATTCATAATTTCATCTGTTATGGGGAAATCAATCAAAAGGCTTTCCTTAATCCAATAGAATATGAGACCAAACGAAAAAATTTACCTGCAGGATGTAGTATTTAAATACAGAGACCGTGCAATTCTTAATTCTGTTTCTGCCTCTTTTTTGGAAAACAATGTGACTGCGATTGTAGGCCCTTCAGGTGCGGGAAAATCAACACTCCTTATGACCATTAATCGTATGTGGGAAAATACCCCTTCTGCACATTGCGAAGGTCTTATACAGGTAAAACTGAATGGAAGGATTATTGATGTAAACCATAAGGATATGCCTGTCACAGAGATTAGAAGAAAAGTAGCAATGGTTTTTCAGGTGCCAAATCCCCTTCCAATGAGCATTTTCAATAATGTAGCCTTCCCCCTTAAATTGATCGGTATAAAAAAGAAAGATACTATCTCTGATAAAGTCGAATCTGCATTAAGACTGGCTCTGCTGTGGGATGAGGTGAAAAATCGTCTTCATGAAAGCGCACTCAAACTCTCTATAGGCCAACAGCAGAGGCTCTGCATTGCGAGGGCTCTTGTGTCAAGCCCGGAGATAATTCTTCTTGATGAACCAACTTCTTCTTTAGATGAAAAAAATATAATAAAGATAGAGGAACTCCTTATTGCCCTGAAGGAGAAGACTACTCTTATCGTTGTTTCTCATGACATTGCTCAGGTTCAAAGAATTTCTAACAAAATATTCAGGCTTCAAGACGGTATCTTAAGACCTATAGAATAAAATATCCTCAAGCTCAGGCAAGGACAGGTTTTCTATAATATGGCTAAAGCCAATTTTTAACTAAAATCACTTTATAGAAAAAAACTATAGATTTATCTATAGGCATTGAAACTAACTATTTGAAATCCAGGATTTTTAAAAGGTATTTTAAATAAACTTGAGTTGGAGGCACAATGCTTATTGACGCAAGAGGTCTTGGCTGTCCAAAACCTGTAATTATGGCAGAGGAGGCACTGTCAAAAATAGAAGAAGGCATAGTGGAAATACTCGTGGACAACGAGGCATCAGTTGGCAATCTATCACGCTTTGCAACAAAGAATGCCTTTTATTCTGAAACAGTTAAAGAGGATAATTACTGGCGTGTAAAAATAGTAAAAGGTTATCCATGCGAACTTCCTACTGAAGAAATGAAAGAACCTGAAAAGGACATACTCCTCATTGTTGCATCTGACACTATGGGCAAGGATGAGGATCTTGGTAAGGTACTTATAAAGGCATTCTTTGAAACTATGAAGGTGACAAAAGAGATTCCGCACACGATATTTTTCCTAAATGCAGCGGTAAAATTGACTACGATAAATGAAGAGATTATTCCAATCCTGAAAGATATTGAATCTATGGGCGTTGAGATATTTTCCTGCGGGACATGCCTTAAGCATTACAATCTTGAATCTGAACTAAAGGTTGGGTATAGAGGGACAACAAACCATATTGTTGAAGGGATGAAGGATTTTAAAAAGACTATATGGATTGGATAGTTTAAAAAGCCTTTGATAAAAAAAATATTTGGAGGTTTTGGGATGAAAAGGTATGTGCTTTTGACAATTTTATTTGTATTTTCATTATCCGTATCAGCATTGGCAGCAAATATGTTAAAACCAGAGACATTTAAACAATGGCTTGAAAGTGGCAAGAAGGTCATAATTGTTGATATTCAGCCTGCTGAGGAGTTTGGGAAACACCATTTCAAGGGCTCAATAGAGACGAATGCCTTTCCTGCCAAAACAGATGATGACAAGAAAAAGCTGGATTCTGCAATTGAGATGATAAAAAGATCAAGTGACGATGTGGTAATAATTTGCCCAAGAGGTAGAAGCGGCGCAATGAATACCTATGAGTATATTAAAACAAAAGGGATTTCTGAAAATAGGCTCTATATCCTCGAAGGCGGAATAGCTGGCTGGCCTTATAAGGATATGCTACAGGGGAAAAATAAAGATAGATCAAAGAAAAATGAAGATTGTTCAAGCTGATAGAACTAAAACATTAAAGGAGGCGCTATGAAGAAAGTTGTTTTTATCATGCTTTTTTTGTTGGTAATGTTTGCAGGGCTTTCATATTCGGTCGGAAAGGAAACCCAAGCCCTGCCCACCAAAGAAAATCCCCTGATAATAGATGAAAAAGGAAAGAGGGTGCTTATATATACTGAAGTTCATGAAATGAATGTACATCAGTATAATGTCCACTGGGGTATTGTATTTAAAGACGGGAGATTTCAGGATAGGGCAATTCTGAGGTCATACGCCAACCATCTCGATTTTCACGATGCCATGATAAAGATTGGCGCAAGGCCTGGCAATAATTTAAACAAAGATACGATTGGACATTTTGTTGAAGGAGATACCCTTGAAGTAAAGGCAACATGGCCAGGTCTTGGAAAAGAACTATTTCTTAATGAAATCTTTGAGGACACAGCAGGTAAAGGTTTTCTGATCAAATTCGGCGGCAACAGAAAGGCATCTGAGGAACAAAAGACAGGATGTATCACCTGCCTTGAAAGCTGCTGGATATCAATAACGAGCAATGCAAACTATCCGCAGACAGGCGCAATAAAGAGATTTATTAATCCCAACTCTAAATTCAGAGGAAAGGCAGACATACTTCCTGGTGATGGAAAACCTGTGATCCTTATTTACAGAGTTGCAGGAAAGTAGATAAAAGCAGCAGATTTTCTATGTCTACTGGAATAGAGAAAGTATCAGTAATAGTACCTGCACTTAATGAAGAAAAAAACATCAAAAGGTGCATCCGGTCTGTAAAGGGACTGAATCCTTTTGAGATAATAGTTGTGGATGGTGGAAGTATCGATAACACTATAGAAATTGCTAAAAAAGAAGGGGCTAAGTTAATAAGTTCTCAAAAAGGTAGAGGCATCCAGATGAACACAGGCGCTTCTCATGCCAAAGGTGATATTTTATTATTTCTTCATGCAGATTCTGTGATAAAGGATGCTGAAAGGCTAAGGTTTTTCTTAAAAGACTTTTATTTAAGTAGCTATGGAGGTGCCTTTCTTAGGCTTAAATTTGATGATTCTTCAATCTTAACGAGAATGGTGGAGTTTTTCGCAAATCTAAGAGCAAGATTACTGATGATGCCATATGGAGATAATGCAATAATTCTAAAAAGGGGATTTTTTGAAGAGGTAGGTGGCTTCAGGAATTATCCCTTTCTTGAGGATATTGACTTAGTTTTAAGGGTCAGAAAAATGGGCAAAATGAGATATATACCCATAGATGTAATAGCCTCATCGAGGAGGTTAAAAAAGGGTTATCCCTTTTCACCAATCTTAGTAAGTTTAAGAAATGTGATTATTGCGCTACTTTTTATTGCAGGAGTAAGTCCATATAAACTTATAAGGTTTTATAGATAGGAGAGAAGATAATGACTAATGAAGAGTTATCAGTATTAAAAAGATATACAGATGCAGCAATCAGATATGAACCATCTCTTTGTTGTCCTACAACATACAATCCTAAACTTCTGAAGGTCATACCTGATGAGATTATACAGAAGGATTATGGCTGTGGCGACCCTTCTCAATATGTAAAAAAAGGAGAAACTGTAATAGACCTTGGTTCAGGTGCAGGTAAGCTTTGTTACATAATGGCACAGGTTGTAGGACCGGAAGGAAAGGTAATAGGCATAGATATGAATGATGAAATGCTTAGATTAGCAAGAAAATACCAGGTACAAATTGGGGATAAACTTGGATATTACAATGTGGAATTTAAAAAGGCTAAGATACAGAACTTGAAGCTTGACATAGAGAGGGTTGATAAGTATCTTGAGGTTAATCCAATCAGGTCTTCATCAGATTTATTCTTATTTAATGCCTTTGTTGAAAACTTAGAAAAAAAAGAACCTCTCATACCTGATGAATCGGTGGATGTGGTTGTTTCTAATTGTGTCTTAAATTTAGTAAAAGACGAGGAAAAAAAGCAACTCTTTAAAGAAATTCACAGGGTCTTAAAAAAAGGTGGCAGGGCAGTTATAAGCGACATAGTTTCTGACGAAGATATTCCTCAATATATGAAGGATGACCCTGAGCTATGGTCGGGCTGTATCTCTGGGGCATTCAGAGAAGACCTTTTTCTCAAGGCATTTGAGGATGCTGGTTTTTATGGTATAGAAATCCTTAAATGGGATGAAAAGCCATGGAGGATTATAGATGGTATTGAGTTTAGGTCAGTTACAGTTTGTGCTTATAAAGGCAAAGAAGGTTCATGTATAGATTATGGACATGCTGTTATTTATAAGGGAGCATTTAAAAAAGTTGAAGATGATGATGGTCACATCTTTGAAAGGGGTAAAAGGATAGCTGTCTGTGATAAGACCTTTAATATCCTTAAAAATTCGCCCTATAGGGAATATTTTATATTCATTGAGCCATATGAGAAAAGACAGCCAAGACCATTCCCATGCAGTGAAACAATTATTTACAGATCTCCAAGAGAAACAAAGGGCTCTGACTTTTATCTTACAACAGAAGATGTCCCATGTTGTCCATCAGGAGAATGTAATACCTTTGAACCTTTTATTGAAAGGATAAAGAAAACGGATAAATCCTTAAAAAAGGAATTTATAAATACTATTCAGGTAAACATAGGAAACCTTTGCAATCAATCCTGTATTCATTGTCATGTGGAGGCATCTCCAGAGGGTAATAAAATAATGCCTTTTGAGGTTATGGAAAATGTTATAACCATTCTAAAAAAGTATAAAGGCCTGAATCTTGATATAACTGGAGGTGCACCAGAGCTTCATCCAGATATTGAGGATTTCATTGAAAGGTCGTCTGATTATGCAAATACTATTTACTTAAGAAGCAATCTTACTGCCCTTTCCCAGAAAAAAGGTCTGATAAATACATTAAGACATCACAATATAGAGGTCATCTGCTCTTTACCTGACATATCACCTCAAAAGACTGATTACCAAAGAGGGAAAGGGGTTTTTGAAGAGTCAATAAGGACATTAAAATTGCTTAATGACAATGGTTACGGATATGAATTAAGGCTTCATATTGTTCATAATCCAGGTGGCTTTGTGCTGCCAGAATTAAATGACATAATAGAAGAAAGATATCGCAGTTATCTCAAGGAGGAATACGGTATAGTATTCAATAAACTTTATATCCTCAATAATATGCCAATAGGTAGATTTAAGAAACTGCTTATACGGCACAAAAGCTATGAACAATACATGAGCCTCCTTTATTCAAACTTTAACCCTGCAACCATTGATGGCCTCATGTGCAGGTATATTGTCAATGTGGGATGGGATGGAAAGATATATGACTGTGATTTTAATAATACGTTAGGTCTCTCCATTGATATCTCTCTTAAAGATTTAGATATCAGTTCATTAGTGGACAGAGATATAAAAATAGGCGATCATTGCTATGGTTGCACCGCATTAAAAGGGGCAGGATGTTATGGGACCATTATTAAGTAAAACAGAAGACTTTCTTCTGGAATGCACTGCCTGTGGTATTTGCACAGAGGCATGTCCATTTTTAACACATTATGGCAATCCTTATGATATTGTAAAAAAGAAGTCTCTAAATGTTTTCTTATGCACTAATTGCAAAGCATGTGATACCTTTTGCCCTTCTGAACTTTCTCCATCAGATTCCCTCCTTGCCCTTAAATATAGTCTCGTTAAAAATAATTCATTACCGGCTAACATTAAAAATGTCCTTTCATCAGGACTATCCTTTGCCATGAGGGGTCATAGGTTTCCCTTTTCATATTATCAATCCACTGATACCGCCTTCTGGCCTGGATGTTCTTTGCAGGGGTCAAGCCCTGAGATTGTAAAGAAAACTCTGAAACTATTAAGCCGGCAGCTTAACAAAAAAGTTGGTCTTGTGCTTGATTGCTGTTTTGATCCGCTGTTCCACAATGGGGATCTTGAGGCAGTGAAGGCTGCCTCTGAAAGAATAAAAGAGCGGCTTAAGAAACACGGAATAAAGCACCTGATCTTGGGATGCACCAACTGCAAAAAAATATTTACCCTTTACATGCCAGAGATAAAGGCAGATCATATTCTTGAGGTGATCCCCCATACTACATCAAAACCAGAGAATTACAAGGATATGCAGGAAGTTTATCTTCATCATCCATGCCCATCATTTAGATTTGACCCTGTAAGAGAAAAGGCGCTCTCGCATATTGAATCCTTTGTAACTGTTGCTACACAGCAATCCAGACCCATGTGTTGCGGGCTTGGAGGCGCATCCCATACATTGTCTGAAGAGATGTCAGATAGGTTTGCAGAAAAGGTTATAGAAAATGCTGATGGTTACCCTATTGTTACATACTGCATGGGGTGCAAAAATAAATACTTAAAGAAAGGAACAGATGCATACCACATACTTGAGTTTATAACAGATACAAAGACCTTTAAAGAGCCTGTTTCATCGGGACGTAAATGGCTCAACAGATTGATTCTCTCTACAGAACAAAGACTGAAAAGTAAGAGATTTCTCCTTGCAATAGCAGTGATTATGGCAATAATTATTGCCACTTATTTAAGAAAGTCAGGATATATCTCGCCTGAATCGCTATTTGATTTTATCAGCCAATATAAAGTCCTTGCGCCTGCATTGTTTATTTTGATCTATACAATTGGTCCCAGCATATTTATACCCAGTCTGCCCCTTACACTTGGAGCAGGTTTTCTCTGGGGACCATTCTGGGGTGTAGTGTTTTCCATTACAGGAGCAACCCTCGGTGCAAGTGTGCCCTTTTTTCTTTCAAGATATGTTTTGGGAGAAACAATAAAACAGAGATTCAGCTATGCAAGATGGCAGTTGCTTCAGGAAAAGGTTAATAAACACGGCTGGAAGGCAGTGGCATTCACACGGATTGTGCCAATCTTCCCCTATCCTGTATTAAACTACCTATTTGGCATAACTCCCATACCTTTTATTCACTATCTATGGAGCACCTTTACATTCATGCTTCCAGCATGCATAGCCTATACTGCCTTTGGCAGCTCAATGGGTGAGTTAATATTGAAGGGTAATATAAAAGGGCTTATAACAGGCATTCTCATAGCAACTGTAGCCCTTTTGATACCATTTATATTCAAGGGATTCTATAAAAAAATAATGTCTATAAAAGATGAAAAATGATTCTGCCCTAGGTATTTTTTTTAGAGTTCCCGAATATGGAAAGGTAAAAAAGAGGCTTGCAATACAAATTGGCAAAGAGAAGGCATTAGAGCTATATGCCTTAATGCTTCATACCACTCTGGGAAATGTCTCCTGTCTGAAAAAAGTGGATATCTACGGGTTTTATCTGGGATCAGAATTACTAAAAGATTCCTCACCAGAGAGAGTTATTTATTTGCCTCAACAGGGAAATGATCTTGGCGAAAGAATGATAAATGGGATCAGGTTGCTCTTTAAAAAGGACTACAAAAAGGTAGTTCTTATAGGAGCAGATTCTCCAGACCTCCCTATCATTTATATTGAAGATGCCTTTTTAAAATTAGACTTATATGATCTTGTAATAGGTCCTTCAGAGGACGGAGGCTATTATCTCATTGGTATGAATAGACCTTTGGATGCCATTTTTAAAAATATAAAGTGGGGAAGTAGAAGTGTATTAAAGGATACCATATCTATTACAGAAAAAGAGAAAATTAAATATTTTTTACTTGATGAGTGGTATGATATAGATGATATTAAAGGTCTAAAAAAGTGGAGAAATCATAAGTTTTAAAACAGATAAGTTTTTGATTTTAAATCGAAATTGACACTTCCTTCAATTCTTTAATCTATTGATTCATAAATAATATAGTTCTAAACACTTAAATATAATATTTCAAAAAAATTTAAATGATAATGTGAGCGATTTTAGGCATTTAAAAAAGTTGGAAATATTAAATTATCTTAG
>CAZIMB010000052.1:0-10818 GCA_964540275.1 uncultured Nitrospirota bacterium
GTGACATTTCAAAGTAGTAATAAAGTGTGACTTGACTTTAGGAATAACAGAAAATAGCCAATAAGGTTTATAATGTCAAAATAGATATAAATAGTTAAAAAATAAGAAGGGAGTAAAATAATGATAAAACAAAAGCTAATAGAATGCAACCTTATTGAGAGGGCAGAAGATGAGGTAACGGCAAGGGCAGAATTGATAATGTTTAATGGATTTATGAAGGCGATGAAGATAGACAAGATTATAGATTATGTACATGTCTACTGCTGACTCAAACAGGGGGCTTAGATGGCATGGGAATATATAAGGACTATTAGTTTAATACAATATGAGGTAGCACAAAAATATTATGTCATACAGGGAGGAATGGAGAAAGGCACGATAGCGATAATGAGATGGAAACATGTGCAGATTTTGGCTAGGGTAACAGAACATAGCAATAGAGTAAGGATGATAAAAAGAAAGGAGTCGATAGCAGCCATGCCATGCTAACAAGAAGATATTGTCAATAAAGACTTTTTATAACGACTGTTGCGTCTTGAAAGGTTATTTTAGATGAATTTTGGTGCAGATGAAGAATGAATAATCAAATTTATTTATAATATGTTTTATAAAAACACTCTATAAGAGGGCTTTAAAAATGCCTCAAAAAGGCTACATATGAGATATGCCAAGGTCTATCTCTATTTTTCGGAATCACTATTGCTTTTTGAAAAATAAATATAACGGAGGGTATAATGTGTAATGAGAATGTTTATGAAAAGATAACAGATGAATACATAAAAAGGCGGAAAGAGTTTTTTAAAAATAGACAGGCCTCTTTTATATCTTTTTATAAAAGAGCAGTGGGCAAAATAGATGAGTTCAAAAAACTTAGACAGGCTGATATAGCATTTCAGAATGAGTTCGAAAAATGTTTAAAAGGGTATTTAGACGATCCTAATCTAAAAATAGATGATTTGAAAGGCTATGTGTCTAAACTTAAAAATCATTCCCTTAAATTAAATTTCAGATTTTCCACATTGGCAATACTTTTAGCAGTAATCTTATTTTTCCTCTTCCAACTTGGTCTTTATAAAGATATAATTAATTGGAATATTTCTGAATCTTCCTCAATAGAAAAAATTGTTGGTGTTATTGGCCGGCTACTAACTATTGGAATAATTTTCCTTGCTTATGCGGAACGGATCAAATTAAAGGAATTTGCCTCAGGTTATGAAGAACTTTGTAATATTTTAAATAAATATATTAAAGACAAGGAGATGGAAGCTAAATTGTGATAATAAATGACTATATTTGAATTGCAAGAGATAGTCGCCCTAAAGATCTTACAGTTAAAAAAACTTCTCAAGGCATTATATGAAGCGACTAAGGAGGTTTTTAAATGGCTAAAAAGATCGGAGATTAAAAAATAGTTGAACGATATATTGCAGAACTTAAAAGATATGGTCTTGATATATCCACTGTTTTTTGTATGGCTCCTATGCCAAAGGAAAATCAAAGGAATACAGCGACATTGATAAATTTATCGGGACATTGCTGCTATAAAAGACACATAAGTTCAGGACAGAGATTATTATATTTTTTTTTATAGAAATTATTGATAATTGAGCTGGTCAAATTCAATTGCAAAGCATGCTAAATCAATAAAAATTAACGGTATTTGTTGTAAAACAACTCAAAAGAGGCAATTTCCTCTAAAAGGGCAAAGCAATGCCTATAACTGAAAAATTGACTAAACCCAGAATTGCCATTAGAGTTTTAATGAAAAATGGGCGGGCAAGGAAAAATACCTTGCCTTACCCCATAATACCTCAAACTCAAACCATTGCCTTCTTCCTATAAACATACAAAGCCTTCAAAATACGTCTATTGCCCTCTTTTATCAATATTCCCATCAGTAGCGAAAATCTTATAACGCATTGTTTTCTTGTTCGGCTGAACCTTTGTTACTATTCTGATTGATATAGCTATAAGAGATATTGCAGGAGCAATGTTTTATGGATTATAGACTGCTTAAATTAATTAAAAAAATAAAAAAATATGCTATTATTTTTGCATAAAAAAATAAATAGTGTATATTATTCTTGACAAAGAATGATAACTATGTTAGAAAATTCTCTATATTAACAACAAAGGAGGAAGAAATTATGAGTCCAGCAGATATCAAATTTCATAAGGAACACACATGGGTTAAGGTTTCAGGGAAAAAGGCTACTATAGGTATAACAGATTATGCTCAGGAATCACTTGGTGATATTGTTTATATTGATCTCCCAGAGATAGACTCAGATGTAGAAGCAAACACTGAAATAGCAGAGATTGAATCAACAAAGGCTACTTCAGCGGTAATAGCTCCTGTCAGTGGCACTATTATTGAGGTAAATGAAAAACTTGAGGACTCCCCAGAAATTATAAATGAGGATCCCTATGGCAAGGGATGGATAGCAATAATAGAAATGGCAGATGAAAGTGAGATAGACGACCTTATGGATGAGGATGAGTACGAAAGATATATAGAAGAAGAGGCAAAATAATTAAATTCTAATTATCATATTTTTATAATTTATAATGATGGAGCACCTAAAATGAAATTAACAATAATAGGGGCAGGGCCAGGGGGTTATGTAGCTGCCTTAAAAGCTGCCCAGCTTGGAGCACATGTGACAATCATAGAAGATACAGAAGTTGGAGGCACCTGCCTTAATAGAGGTTGTATTCCTGCAAAGGCCTTAATTGCCTCTTCAAGGGCATTAAGCATGGCAAAAAGGCTTGAGGAATTCGGTATAGATATATCAGGAGAAGTTATACCTAATATCTCAAAAATAATGGAAAGGAAAGATAAAGTTGTTTCAACCCTTGTAAAAGGTATCCGCTCTTTATTTAAAAGTTGGGGTATTAATCTCATAGAAGGCAGGGGGATGATCCTCACACCAAAAAAGGTAAGGGTGCAAAAAAAAGATGGATCTACAGAAATTATTGATTGCGACAAAATAATAATATCTACAGGCTCCAGACCTGCAAAAATACCTATATTTCAATTTGATGGTGAAAATATACTTTCAAGCGATGATGCCCTAACTATTAAATCTATCCCTAAAAGTATGACAATAATAGGTGGTGGAGCCATTGGTTGTGAATTCTCCACCATATTTAATGAATTTGGGACAGAAATCAACATTGTTGAGATGATGCCGAGGATTTTACCAACAGAGGATCCAGAAATATCAGAGCTCCTTGGAAGAGAATTAAATAGGAAAAAAATAAAGATTCATAAAGGTATTACTGTTGAAAAAGTAGAGGTTAACAAAAAGGGGGTTCATCTACTTTTAAGTAATGGAAATGAATTAATATCAGAAAAAGTCCTTGTATCAGTTGGAAGGGCTTTAAATTCTGAAGGGATTGGACTCGATGAGGTTGGCATTAAAAAGGGTAGCAGAGGAGAAATTATAGTAAATAATAAAATGGAGACAAACGTAGAAGGCATATATGCTGTGGGGGATATAACAGGTATTTGGCTTCTTGCTTATGTAGCGTCAATGCAAGGTCTTATCGCCGCTTATAATGCCTGCGGTATTGAAAAAGAGATAGATTACAAGGTGGTGCCATCAGCTATTTTTACTTCACCAGAGATAGGCTCAGTTGGTCTTAGAGAAAATCAGGCAGAAAGTGAAGGTATAGGGATAAAAAAAGGGTATTTTCACTTTAGAACCCTTGGCAAGGCCCATGCAATGGGAGAAATTTCTGGTTTTGTAAAGGTCATTGTTGATTCTGACACTAACAGGGTAATTGGTGTTCACATAATAGGTCCCCATGCAACTGACCTTATTCATGAGGCATCTTTGGCGATACAGGCAGGACTTACTGCAAAAGATATAGCTCACATGATCCATGCCCATCCCACTCTTTCTGAGGCTTTAATGGAAGCTGCAGGGGATGTTGCTGGAGAGGCAATTCATAAAATGAAAAAATAGGAGGAATTATGAGCAAAATCTTAGACATATACGCGCGAGAGGTCATTGACTCTAGGGGAAATCCCACTGTTGAAGTTGATGTATTACTTGAAAGCGGTGCTTTAGGAAGGGCTATTGTACCCTCTGGCGCATCTACAGGTGAAAGGGAGGCATTGGAATTAAGAGATGGAGATAAAAAAAGATTTCATGGAAAGGGTGTATTACAAGCTATAAAAAATGTAATTGAGGAGATATCTCCGAGATTAAGAGGACTAAATTCTGAAGAGCAGGTTTTAATAGATAATACATTAATAGAATTAGACGGAACAGAAAATAAGTCAAGACTTGGGGCAAATGCAATCCTCGGTGTATCTATGGCGATAGCACATGCCTCAGCTAATGAATTAGGGATGCCTCTATACAGATATATAGGCGGATGCAATGCAAAGGAACTTCCTGTCCCCATGATGAATATCATTAACGGTGGTGCCCATGCAGACAACAACCTTGATATTCAGGAGTTTATGATTATGCCTGTAGGTTTTGATAAATTCTCCTCTGCACTAAAGGCAGGGGTAGAGATATTTCATACCCTTAAGGGTATTCTCAAAAAAATGGGGCTTAACACTGCCGTTGGTGACGAGGGAGGCTTTGCACCAAACCTTAACTCAAATGAAGAGGCATTGTCTATAATAATTCAAGCCATATTAGATAGTGGATACTCTCCAGGGAAGGATATATTTTTAGCCCTTGATGTAGCCTCATCGGAGTTTTATAAAGATGGAAAATATTTTTTTGAAGGAAAAGAGATTACATCAAATCAACTTGTAGATTATTATGAAGGTTTAACAAATAAATATCCGATTATCTCAATTGAAGATGGCATGTCAGAAAATGATTGGGATGGATGGGGGATATTAACTAATAAGCTTGGCAACAAGATTCAATTAGTGGGAGATGACCTCTTTGTTACAAATACGAAGATCCTAAAAAAAGGCATTGAAGAGGGCATAGCTAATTCAATACTAATAAAGCTTAACCAGATAGGCACTGTCACAGAGACTCTCGATGCGATAGAGATGGCAAAAAAAGCAGGATATACTGCTATAATATCACATAGATCAGGAGAGACAGAGGATACAACAATTGCTGATCTTGCTGTTGCTTGTAATACAGGATTCATAAAAACAGGCTCCCTCTCAAGAAGTGAGAGGATAGCAAAATATAACAGACTTTTACGAATAGAGGAAGAGCTCAGTGATTCAGCCTTATTCAGAGGTATAAAGGCGTTTTACAATTTAAAAAAACATATTAGCTAATTAAATTTAATGCTATAACAAAAGGCATGATTGTAAAGATAAAGCCAAAAAGCCTTAAACAACAAGTTATAATAGAAAGAAAAAAGAGGGATAGGATATTCTTTATCGCAATTTCTATTATTTATCTGTACATAGCCATAGCAATGTTCTTTGGAGAAAGGGGATTATTAAGGTATTTAGAGATAAAAAAAATAGAAAAAAAACTTCAAACTGAAATAATCACATTGGAAAAAAAGAAACAAGAGTTAAACAAAGAGATACAATCTCTAAAAAATAATCCCTTTTATATCGAGAAACATGCAAGAGAGGAGTTTGGATTAGCTAAACCTGACGAATATATATTCTTGTTTCAGGACAATGATAGATAGACCAATCTACATCGCCTTTCTCTGGCATATGCATCAACCCTATTACAAGGATCCTTTGACAGGTATTTATCGTCTCCCATGGGTAAGGCTTCACGGTACGAAGGATTATCTTGATATGGTTAAAATACTTGAGGACTTTCCAAACATTCATCAGACATTTAACCTTGTCCCATCCCTCTTAGAACAAATTATTGATTACACTGAAAACAATGCAAAAGATAGGCATCTTGAGTTAACTCTAAAATCACCTTCAGACCTTACTGAATCGGAAAAAATTTTTATTATAGAAAACTTCTTTCTCGCTAATTGGGACAGGATGATAAAGCCCTTTCCAAGATACTATGAACTACTTGTGAAAAGGGGATTCCGTTTTGTTAAAGGGGATGCCAAAAGAATTTCCAAATATTTTAGCGATAATGACATTAGGGATCTTCAGGCTCTATTTAATTTAAGCTGGATTGACCCATTATTCAGAAATACTGATCCAGCTTTAAAAGAACTCGTAAGAAAGGGAAGGGGATATTCAGAAGAGGATAAAAACATAATTATTCAAAAGCAATTGGATATACTTAAAGAAATTATTCCTGAGTATAAAAAAATGAGTTTAAAAGGTCAGATTGAGCTTACCGTATCCCCCTTTTACCACCCTATCCTACCCCTTATATGGGATACAGGCATAGCAAAAATTGCTATGCCTGATGTTAAAATGCCTAAAAAAAGATTTTCCTATCCAGAAGATGCTATCAAACAGATCAAGATGGCGCTGGATTATTTTGAAAACATATTTGGATATAAACCTTCAGGTATGTGGCCATCAGAAGGATCTGTTAGTGAGGATGTGGTGAGGGCAATAGGCAAAGAAGGCATAAAATGGATAGCAACAGATGAAGAGATTCTTTCACGGTCATTACAAAGACCTTTAAGAAGTCCCGAAGGTTACCTCATTGATGCACAAGGCCTCTATTCTACATATCAATTCAGTGATGTTAGCATTGTTTTTAGAGATCATAAACTATCAGATCTAATAGGATTTGTCTATTCAGGATGGAAGACAGAAAAGGCAGTAAATGACTTCATCGAGAGACTAATACAAATAAGAAATTCCCTTCCAAAAGATAAACCTTATATTGTTTCCATAATATTGGATGGAGAAAATGCATGGGAATATTATCAAAATGATGGACATGACTTTTTAAAAGGACTTTATAACACCCTAAGTAATGATCATAGATTTAAAACAGTAACAATATCAGAGTTTCTTAATGAACATCCTAAAAAAGAACCTTTGTCAAGGCTACATGCAGGTTCATGGATTAATGCCAATTTTGGGATCTGGTTAGGACACGAAGAGGATAACCTCGCATGGGATTACCTTAGCAAAACAAGAGAGGACCTTGAGAAGTTCTCCAAAACCTATAAAGACATGGATCTTGCTGATGCATGGAAAGCTATGTATGCGGCAGAAGGAAGTGATTGGAACTGGTGGTATGGTGATGAACATGTAACAGAGACACAAGAGGAGTTTGATGAACTATTCAGAGGTTATCTAATGAAGGTCTATAAAGCTATGGGAAAAGACATACCCCATTATCTTTATATCCCTATACTAATTGAAGACAGAAAAGTAATTCCTACAACTGTAGCCCGGGGCTTTATATATCCTAAGATCGATGGTATTGTAACGAGTTACTTTGAATGGTATGAGGGTGCATATATAGATGTTAGAAGATCAGGTGGAAGTATGCATAAGTCAGAAAGTCTAGTTACCGCACTTTACTATGGATTCAACAAAGAAAATCTCTATATAAGAGTAGACCCTGTAGTTCCTTTCTCTGCTATAAAAGAACAGCTAATCATATATATAAACATATTTCATCCCTTTACATTTAGGGTCATCTTTGATCTTAAAAAAACAAATGCAGATTTATATGAAAAGATCTTTGAGGATTGGGTATTTATTAAATCCATTAATAATGTAGCTTCTAAAGATATCTTTGAGATTGAGATATCATTTAATGATATAAAGGCAAAGGAAAATGATGAGATACATTTTTCTGTAGATATAATGAGAAATGGTGAGACCCTTGAGAGATGCCCTTGGAGAGGACATGTTACAGTAGTAGTGCCTTCACCATACTATGATATAATGATGTGGTATTAATCTAAAAGCCATTTCTGCCCTCTTGATTTTTGTGTATTTTATCCATATTATAATTTAAGAAATGATATTAATAACAAAATTGTTTATATTCAAAAAGATTTATTCTATATCTGCTCTTATCTTATTAATAATCTTATTATACGGCTGTGAATCCCTTAAGACATCATATCCAATTCATCCAATTAAAGAATATGAACAAATGATTACTGGAAGGATTGATGCTGATTTTGTAGGCACCCAAAACTGTCTCTTTGCCTGTCATTATCATGATGAGATAAGAAAAAATTTTGATGCAAGTACAATGGGCATTCAATTGTCAAGAAAGTCTGGACTCCCTATTGTTAATTGTGAATCCTGTCATGGACCTGGAAGCCTTGCTATTGAAGGAATTACACCTGAATGGGTAGAAAGAGAGGCAAAAATGGGAAGGCAGACTTCCTGCAACTATAATACATTAATTGATATAAAAAATCTTCCAGCAACTGCTAAATCCCTTATATGTCTAAAATGTCATAGCGCTAATGCAACCTTTAACATTCATAACTGGAACGCAAGTGTACATGCTATAAATGATGTCTCCTGCATTGACTGCCATGCCATATGCAGTACATTCAAACAGGGAAATCCTGATTTAACCACCCGTCTTAAGGACATAGATAGGATGTGTTACAAATGTCATCAAGAGATAAGTGTAGAGTTTTCCCTCCCAAGTAGACATCCAGTGCCTGAAAAAAAGGTTTTCTGCATAGATTGCCATGATGTACATGGCACAATTAATGATAAATTATTACGTAGGGCAACAGTTAAAGAGACATGCACACAGTGCCATTCTGAAAAAGAAGGACCCTTTGTTTATGAGCATGCTGATATGACAGAGGACTGTAGGACATGCCACAGCCCTCATGGCTCAATAAACAATAATCTCCTAACCCTTCGTGAACCCTTCCTCTGCCTTCAGTGCCATTCAGGACATCTGGTCACAAACACATCCAGAGTTGCATATTACACTCGATGTACCGATTGCCATTCACAGATACACGGCTCTGATATTCCATCAGCGAGCGGAAAGGGACATTTTACTCAGTAGATGAAAGAAAGTTTAAAAATAGCTATTCTAATCCTCATCTTATCTATATTTATAACTAAAGCCCCTATTCATGCGCAGGAAACATTTATATATGGTGATATCCCCGTTTATGAATTCCCTATAATAAAGCCATTTTTTTATATTCAAGGAGGTTACAGGTTTATTGATATGAATAATGCCCCTAATTCCTCTGAATATGAATATCCTCATAACTCAATTGTCTTAGGCAGTGAATTAAGGGTGTTTTCATATCCATACAGATTTTACCTTGAACTTGACATTAAGAATAAAAAAGACTATTTTGGGGAATTAAGATCTTCATACAAAGATGTTATATATTTAAGAGGTATAAACAGGTCTCTTTTCCATAATCTTGAAAATATAAGGTTACATACAACAAATTCATTATCCCTTGATAGCCCAGACCAAAGGTATGGCCTAAGTTCAAGCATAAACAATTTTTTCCTAAGATTTAAGACCCCTGACTTCCCTGCACATCTTTATATTGAGGGAAGTTTTATAAACAAAGACGGGTCCCAACAAATAAGGACAATATTAGGTTCGGGATGGTTTAACAATCCTGTAAGGACTACTCAAAAAAGGGATATTGAATGGCAGACTAAAGGTATTACTGTTGGGGCAAACAGTCATTTAGGTCCTATTGAGATAGATTTTTCACACACAGAAAAGAGGTTTGATGTAGGCGGAGACAGGGTCTTTTATAATAATTATGATGCTTCGCTTATTAGGCGAGAAGGCGAATTCCCTCATAGCTTAATCCCCGAATTAAAAGGTTCATCAAATGTACTAAAGATACATACCGCTTCTGAAGGGGGTCTAACTGCCTCCGCAACCTTTTCTAATATTAAAAGAGAAAACAGGTTTAGCAATGCAAATGCCAACTATTTTATAGGCTCTGGTGAGATTCAATGGATACCAATACCAAAACTCGCATTTTTCGTTAAATACAGATATAAAGAAGTTGACATTGATAACCCAAGTAGTATTACTTTGATAAATAGATCAGCTCCATATGATGCGTATACTTATCAAGTAAAGCCTTCCATATCATCAAAGACAGATACCATCTCCGGAACAATCAGATACAGACCATTCAAAAATCTTACATTGATAGCTGAATACTCCTTTGATGATATAGATAGGAAAAATGTAGAAAAATGGAATCTTTCTGATTCAACCCAAAGACATACTGTATCTTTATCAGCAGATGCAGGAATATTAAAAAATTTAAAATTAAAAGCAAAATATATACACAAAGAGATTAATAATCCCTCTTACAACATTGAACCTGACCGCTCTGACGAGGGAAGGCTTTCTGTATCATGGACACCTATACCCCAGATAAATACATTATTAAGCTATTGGTTTATAAAAGAAAAAAGAGAAAATCTATTTATTGAAGATGAAAAGGTGCACAATAGGGATATAATAAGGGACAGGTTTTTAGGAAGTATCACCTTTCTCGCTACAAAAAACCTATCAATAACAACAAGCTATTCTTATATCAGAAATAAGACAGAACAGGATATTGTATATCTTAAAACCATACCCTCAACTTTTAATGTTGACCGCGATGTCCTTTACAAAGATGTTACCAATAATTATGCTATTGTTCTCAATTATATGCCAAATAGCAAGATTAATTTGAATGGGAGCATTAACCATACTATAGGTAAGGGAGACTTTCTACCCAATAAAGACGAGCTTCTCTCACCTTCCATATCTTCATTCTCAAATGTTAAAATAAGGGAGACCACCTTTGAGACTAATGGTGAATATATAATTAAAAAAGATATCTCTCTTGGAATCAGATATAAATATACAGATTTTAATGATGTAATAAATAATATATACGACGGTATGAGGGATGGGATAGCCCATATTGTAGTATTAACAATAACTAAGAAATGGT
>CAZIMB010000053.1:0-10581 GCA_964540275.1 uncultured Nitrospirota bacterium
TGATTGTTTTTTATCTAAGAATTTTACAATACAATCAATTTGCAATTTTATAATATTTTTTTGCTATATGAACCCTTTCAAAGTAATTAACAATAGGTTTATAGTATTTTATGTTAAAAGTTAATGGATCTTGTAATTTCTCACAGGGTTCATTTTTTAATTCTGGGATATATTTTTTAATATATTTACATTCAGGGTCAAATTTCCTTGCCTGCAGAATTGGGTTAAAGATTCTAAAAGGTTTAGGGTCTGGACCTACAGAGGCACTCCACTGCCAATTTCCTACATTAACAACCTCGTCATAATCAATTAAATGTGATTTAAAAAATGATTCCCCAATTCTCCAATCCATTAAAAGAATTTTTGTTAGAAAATTAGCAGCTATCATTCTCATCCTATTATGCATCCATTTCTCTGTAATTAATTGCCTTATACCAGCATCAATCAATGGATAGCCCGTTTTAGCCTCTTTAAAGGCATTATAAAGTTTCATGTCATTCTCCCACCTAATGCCTCTTCTTTTTTCTTGAAACTCTAATGTATTCATCTCAGGATAATTATGCTTTAGATGGTACCAAAATTCCCTCCATGCTAATTCTTTTATAAACTGTTCACTTCTCTTATAAACTAAATTATAAATCTGCCTAACCGAAATAATACCAAATCTTATGCATGGTGATAGTTTTGTTGTGCCATCTATGTCTAGTCTACTTCTGTTATTCTCATAATTTTCAAATTGATAATTTTTGATTCTTGAAAAACATTCCTTAGGCTTAAAAAATTCTTGATTGGAAATTTTAAACCTAATATCACGCAAGGTGGATAAATTCAGATTTGGTATCTTAAAAGTAAGGGCCTTAGTTTCAACATTATCAATTGCTTTTAACCACTCCTTATAAAAATAAGTAAATACCTTTTTAAATGGTATTTTTTCAATATTTGATATAAAACCATCATTCACTTCATAGAAATCAATATTTTTTAGTTTGCATAGATCTTTGACACCCTCAACCCTTTTTGTTCCTGACCAGGTATAGGCTTTTTGTGTTACAATGGCCTGTGGTTTTACGATATCGACTAATCTATCAAGAACCTCAGTTGTCTTACCATCAAAGCAATAAACTTTTATTTTCAGATTCTTGATCGCCTCAATTATAAACTTTAACCTTGAATCATAGGAATTAAGCTCATCAAGAATATCCCTGTCAAAAATAAAAATAGGTATAACCTCACTAAATCTTTCTACAGCAAAGTTTAATGCTCTATTGTCATTTAGTCTCAGATCTCTTTTAAACCAATAAATAGCTCTCACTAATAGCTATCCTTCACTTCTGGTTTTATTCTTTGAAATATAAAGATAATGGTGGTTGAAATGATTAATGTACCTATTAGAAGCATCAAAGAGACAAGGGCATTATTTAAAAGAGTAGGCTTTATCAATAAAATCAAGCCCATTGCAAACATCATTATTCCAGAAATAAGCTTTAGCACCCTACCCTGCCACTCAGTTAGTTTTTTTGAACCAAGTGTTATCGCCATTACAAAGACAATTATTATTAAAGGTATGACATATACAACATTATATAATAAAAGGTAACTATAATAATGCAGGTTTGTAAGATTATGAAGAGTTAAGATTCTAGTAAATACCATTGGAAATCCAGCTGTACAGATTAACTCGTAGGTATTTGCAACAATTGCTAATACTGCTGTTCCAAAAATCATTGAATAAATTGATGTAGATTTCAAGAGATTTCTCATCCTTTCATAAAGCTTTGGCTTTGCCTTATCGGATATAACAAGAGATACACCCTTTTTGAAGAAAAAGAAATCCTTGATATTTATAAGGGCAATTGTTATAGCTACTACTGCTGCGGTTAATGTTATTATATGTAATTGCCCAACTATTAAAAACAAGTTTAGCCATGCTGCCATGAAGAGAAAGTAAAGAAAACCAGAGAAGAATACAAATATACCTCCGATAATAAGCATCTTAGCTCTTGATTTAGCATGGGTTAATAAACTAAGAAGAAACAAAAGCACAAAAAATGCACATGGATTAAAGCTATCAAGTCCTCCTAAGATTATGGCAAGGGCAGGAATGGATATTTTTGTAGCATCAACTTCTCCTACAAAGGGAACTTTAATTGTATCTGTCCATTTTGGCTTTACGGCATGATCAATAGCTTTGATAGGGTCAATACAGCTTGATCTCAAACATTCCTTTATCTTTTCTTCAATATCAGTTGCTATTTTTTTTGAATATCCTACAAAGACAGAATCACCAACAAAGGTTGTTGGAACGCCTGATATCTCTATCCCAAAACCTTTAGCCATCATCTCAAATAATCTGAAATTGTCCTGATTATGCCAAACCTCAAATGGAAGGATTTCAATATCTGGATACCTTTGTTTTATTGCCTTTAAAAAAACCTTCTCTTCTTCACAATGGGGACAGCCATCCCCCCAAAAAAAATATATCTTTGTTTTAGTTTGATATTTTGGCAAATCAGCGATGGAGGTATTTGGAAAAATTGCTAAAAGCAGAAATATAATCAGTAAATATTTATAAAAACTTTTAATTATGAACATCTTTATAGACAAATTTTAATAACAAAAAACATCAAATCTCTTAATCTCCAATGTTATAATTATAACATGGACATAATAAAGGTAGATAAACTTGTAAAAAAATTTGGCCATATCACAGCTGTTGATAATGTATCTTTTAATGTCGAAGAAGGTACAATATTCGGCTTTTTAGGACCCAATGGAGCTGGAAAGACAACTACTATAAATGTGCTTTGCACCCTTTTGTCGCCAACATACGGACATGCCTTTATAGATGGTCATGAGTGCATGAAAGAACCTGCTGAAGTTAGAAAAAAGATTGGTATAGTATTTCAGGACAATACACTTGATAAGGAACTCACCGCATATGAAAATCTTTTGTTTCATTCATATCTTTATAATGTCCCAAAAAATGTCAGACAAGAAAGAATAAAGGATGCTCTAAATTTTGTAGGGCTCTATGAAAGAAAAGATGACCAGGTAAAAAAGTTTTCTGGTGGCATGAAGAGAAGGCTTGAGGTTGCAAGATCTATAATCCATCAACCAAAGGTCCTATTTCTTGATGAGCCAACCCTTGGTCTTGACCCACAAAGCAGGACAAATCTATGGGAATTTATATCAGAACTGCCTAAAAAACAGAATGTCACTATATTTATGACTACCCATTATATGGAAGAGGCAGAGATTTGCAATAAAATTGCTATTATTGACAAGGGAAAGATAATCGCAGAGGGTTCACCAGAGGATCTAAAAAAAATGGTTGGCGGAGATGTTATATATCTAAAGACAAAGGATAATTTAAAGGCAATAAATGAGATTAAAAATAATTTAAATCTCTCAGCAGAGGAAAAAAATGGGGAGATCTTTATATCCGTATCAAGAGGTGATGCATGTATTCCTAAGCTTATTGGTGCACTTGAAGATAATGTTTTATCTGTAAGGCTCCAGAGACCTACCTTGAATGATGTATTCTTAAAGCTAACAGGAAAGGCTATCAGGCCTGAGACAGTGTCTGGATCAGATGAATTAAAAGAGTCAATCAGGGCTCACAAGAGAAAATTTGAAAGGGGATAGATACTTTTAAAAATGAGATATGAGTTTAATGCTGTTTATGTAATTATTTCCAGAGAATTAATAAAATTTACCCGAGAAAAAGGCAGGCTCATCCCAACCTTCGTAAGACCCCTTTTATGGCTTTTTCTTGTTGGTGGTGGTATGTCCAGACTTGTCTCACCTGATATGGAAATGCCCTATATGCAGTTTATTTTTCCTGGTATAATAGGTATGACCATCCTTTTTAGTTCAATTTTTTCATCTATATCCATTATATGGGATAAAGAGTTTGGATTCTTAAAAGAGATGCTCGTTGCCCCTGTATCAAGGTTTTCTATTGTTGTTGGCAAAGCCCTTAGCGGAACCATTATTTCTACTATTCAGGCATTGATAATACTTCTACTTTTCCCCTTGCTTGGATTTCAATTAACTATATATCAGATATTTTTTACGCTATGTATTGCAGCCCTTCTTGCCTTTTGCATATCAAGCTTAGGCATACTTATCACAACATTTTATGAAAACATAGAGAGCTTTAGTGCCATTATGAATTTTGTTGTATTTCCAATGTTTTTTTTGTCAGGAGCTATGTATCCTGTTAAGCTTTTGCCTAAGGTTTTAGGTTTTTTCGCAATTATTAATCCCCTTACTTATGGGGTAGATGCATTAAAATATATGATATTCCCTGAAAAGAAGTTGCTTACACATGATTTTCCCTTGAGCCTTGATATTATTGTTTTATTAATAACATCTCTTATCTTTGTTATAATGGCAGCATATGCCTTTGAAAAGAAGAAATAAATAAAGATATGAATCCACTTGAACTTTATAAAAAACTTCCAAAAAAGAACTGTGGTCAATGTAAACAAAAGACATGTATGCCCTTTGCAATATCTGTGATAAAGGGTGAGGCAGAGTTGTCAGAATGTCCTCTTCTTACAGACAGTGATATAGAGAAAATCAGGTCATCTCTCACTATAAGGGATTGGAGAGAAGAGTTAATAAAAAGGCTAATGGAAGAAGTGAAAAATGTTGATTTCTTAAAAATTTATGAAGGGATTGGGGCTAAATTAGAGGATAACGATTTGATTATTAACTGTCTTGGAAGGGATTTTAGGGTATCAAAGAACGGTGAGATCACTACAAAGGGACATATAACGCCATGGATTAAAATATTACTACTACATTATATTAAAACCTCTGGAAAGGGAGATATCTCTGGTAAATGGGTTTCCCTCAGTGAACTGAGGGGTGGGATAGTTAAGATAGCCTCATTTAACAGGGACTGTGAAGAACCTTTATTGGAATTATTTGAAAAAAACCTTAATCTAACATCAATGATATTAAACAAACTTGGGGCATCAATATGCAATAGTTTTCCTACAAAATATGCATGGCATATACACCTATTACCAAAGATACCCATATTAATACTTTATTGGCCTGAGGAAGAGGGTTTTCAGTCAAAGGTATCTATTCTCTTTGACTCCACTGCTGATAGATTTCTTGATGTAGAGTCGCTGATATTTCTTGTAGAGGGTCTTGTTAAAAATATTGAAATAGGCTTTAGTTATAACAGATAAGATGAATAAGCTAACAACAGATATAATCTATGAGATTCATAGTTGCCTTAGAAAAAATCTCCTTACTATTTCAACTGCCGAGTCATGCACAGGCGGATTATTAAGCCATTATCTTACATACTTTCCCGGCGCAAGTGCCTATTTTATAGCAGGAGTTGTTGTTTACTCCACAGAGTCAAAGAAAAAATTACTTGGCATATCTGATGAGGTAATATCAAATTATGGGGTAATAAGCAAGGAGATAGCTGAAGAAATGGCTGAAAAGATAAGGGTTATAACCAAAACAGATTATTCCTTAGCTACAACCGGCAATCTTGGTCCTGATGTCCTTGAAGGGAAAGAAAAAGGTCTTATTTATATTGCAGTAAGCAATAAAACTGCAACAGTAACAAGGGAATTAAGGCTAACATCAAATAGGGAAGAAAACAAAGAGATTGCTGCTCGATCAGCACTAAAATTACTTCTTGAGACATTAAAAGGGTATGAAAAATCTGACTAAAGAGATAAAAGAGGAGATAGAAAAGCTCGTAAAAGAGCTAAACTATCATTGTTATCGTTATTATGTACTTGACTCTCCTATAATATCTGATGAGGAGTATGATAGGCTTTATCTAAGATTAAAGGAATTAGAGGAAAAATATAAATATATACTTCCTGATTCACCTACCCAAAGGGTTGGCGCCCCGCCACTTGATAAGTTTGAGAAGGTCAGGCACACTGTTCCTATGCTCTCACTTGATAATGCCTTTTCCTATGATGATTTAATAGAATTTGATAAAAGGATAAAAAGAATACTAAGGTCAAGTGAGGATATTGAGTATACTGTTGAACCAAAATATGATGGTCTTGCGATAGAAATTACATATAAAAATGGGTTATTGCTTAAGGCATCTACAAGGGGTGATGGATACGAAGGAGAGGATGTTACAAATAATATAAAGACTATTAAATCCGTTCCGTTAAAGATAGAATCAGAAATTGTACCTGAGATCATCGATATCCGTGGTGAGGTTTACATGAATATTGATGAGTTTGAGAGGATAAATAGAGAAAGGGAAGAAAAAGGAGAGCAGGTATTTGCCAATCCGAGAAATGCTGCTGCCGGTTCTGTAAGACAGCTTGATCCTTCAATAACAGCATCAAGAAGGCTTTATCTTGCCTGTTATGGGATCGGGGCCGTAAAGGGTATTGTTTTTAAAAGTCAGTGGCAATTTATACAATGGCTTAAAGATACCCACTTTCCTATCCCTGCCATTGTAAAAAAGGTGAAGGGTATTGAAAATGCAATTGGAGTAATAAAGGAGATAGAAGAAAAAAGATCTACATTCCCCTTTGAAACAGACGGTGCAGTTATAAAGGTAAATGAATTTGAGCTCCAACAGGCCCTTGGAATAAAGACCCGAGAGCCACGCTGGGCTATTGCCTATAAATTTCCAGCCCATCAAGGTATAACAAGGCTTAAAGAAATCCTCCCAAGTGTTGGAAGAACAGGTGTAATAACCCCTGTTGCAATACTTGAGCCTGTAAGGATTGGGGGTGTAACAGTATCCCGTTCTACATTACATAATTGGGATGAGATTAAGAGAAAGGATATAAGGGTTGGAGATTATGTAATAGTTGAACGGGCTGGGGAGGTAATACCCCATATTATTGGAGTGGTAAAAGAAAGGAGAAAGGGAAGTGAAAAACATATTCAATTGCCAGAGACGTGCCCTGTATGTGGCTCAAAGGCTGTTAGGGAAGAGGGAGAGGTCGCCTTAAGATGCATTGGTCTTAACTGTCCTGCTCAGGTGCTTGAAAGGATAAGACACTTTGCGAGCAGAGGTGCGATGAATATAGAAGGACTGGGTGAAAAAAATATAAACCTCTTTTATTCTAATGGCCTTATAAAAAATTTTGTTGATATTTACAGGATTAAAAAAGAGGATATTATAAAACTTCCAAGATTTGCTGAAAAATCAGCCCAAAATATTATAGATGCTATAGAAAAAAGTAAACACACCACATTTGCAAAATTTTTATATGCCCTCGGGATTATGCATGTGGGTGAATACACATCAAAATTAATTGCAAAGAATTTTGAGAAGCTTTCAGATTTATATCATATATCCTTTGAGAGACTGATGCAGATACCCCAGATTGGTAATAAAACAGCTAAAGCTGTGTCAGATTTTTTTAATGACCCAGAAAATCTCCGCACTATTGAAAAACTTAAGACATATGGACTTAAACTTACAAATCCCGATTATCAAGAGAAAAAGAAGGGGGAATTACCACTAAATGGGCTTGTATTTGTAATAACTGGTACATTACCAAAGCCAAGAAAGGACGTTGAAGACCTTATAGAGGAATTGGGAGGAAAGGTATCATCCTCTGTTTCAAGATCCACAGATTATCTTATTGTAGGAGATCAACCGGGAACAAAACTCCAGAAGGCTAAATCCCTTGATATTAAAATAATTAATTATGATGAATTTATGAAGTTAATTCAATAGGGGCGAATGTAACATTCGCCCCTACAATATAATTGTCAATTATTTTGATTTCTTTGATCTTAGTTGAGACTGTGCTGCAGCAAATCTTGCAATGGGAACTCTGTATGGTGAGCAGCTCACATAATCTAATCCTATATTATGGCAGAATTCTACTGATTTTGGGTCACCTCCATGCTCACCGCATATTCCAAGCTTAAGATCCTTCTTAACCTTTCTGCCTTTTTCAACAGCCATTTTCATAAGAGATCCAACACCATTTTGATCGATTGATATGAATGGATCTTCCTTGAGAATTCCATTTTCTATATAAAAAGGCAGAAATCTTCCTGCGTCATCCCTTGAAAGGCCATAGACAGTCTGAGTAAGATCATTTGTACCAAAAGAGAAGAAATCGGCGACTTGAGCAATCTCATCAGCAATAACGCAGGCACGTGGAAGCTCAATCATTGTTCCAACTTTATAATTAACCTTTACTTTATAATTACTAATAACCCTTTCTGCTGTGCTTACTACAAGATCCCTCATATTCTGGAGCTCATTTATATGGGCAACGAGAGGAATCATTATCTCAGGGATAACCTTTACCTTTTTCTTTACAAGTTCACATGCTGCCTCCATAATAGCCTGAACCTGCATCTCATATATTTCTGGATATGTTATTCCAAGTCTGCAGCCCCTATGTCCAAGCATTGGATTAAACTCATGAAGTGACTTATTCTTTGCTTTAAGGTGTTCAAAGGATACCCCCATCTCTGCAGCAAGTGTCATAAGCTCTTCGTCAGTTTGGGGTAAAAACTCATGAAGTGGTGGATCAAGGAGTCTTATTGTAACTGGAAGACCATTCATTGCCTCAAATATACCAATAAAATCTCCCTTTTGCATAGGAAGAAGTTTTTTAAGTGCATTTTTTCTTTCCTCAGTAGTATCTGATAATATCATCTCTCTTACTGCCTTTATCCTGTCAGGTGCAAAAAACATATGTTCTGTCCTACATAATCCAATGCCTTCAGCACCAAAGTTTCTTGCAGTTAATGCATCTTCAGGTGTATCAGCATTTGTTCTTACTTTTAAAGTTCTAAACTGATCAGCCCATTTCATCAATTCCTTATACCATGGATTATGTTCTGGGTCAGCAGGTAATAAATCAAGTTTTCCCTCATAAACGCGGCCTGCTGTTCCATTAAGGGTAATCCAATCGCCTTCCTTAAGTATACGGCCATTTACATGAATCTCTTTTTTATTTAAATCTATATTCAAATCAGAGCATCCTACTATGCAGCACTTACCCCATCCCCTGGCAACGAGTGCTGCATGACTTGTCATTCCACCCCTTGCTGTAAGAATTGCCTCTGCAGCATGCATTCCATGTACATCCTCAGGTGATGTCTCATTTCTTACAAGTATTACCTTCTCCCCTCTCTTTGCCCATGCCTCTGCATCATCTGCAGTAAATACTATCCTTCCAACGGCCCCACCTGGTCCCGCAGGCAAGCCCTTTGCAAGCAAAGTTGCCTTTTTCTCAGCTACAGGAGCTACACTGGGATGCAAAAGCTCATCCAATTGTTCAGGTTTAACCCTCAGCACTGCAGTTTCTTTAGTAATTAATTTTGATTTTGCCATCTCAACAGCCATACGAATTGCTGCCTGACCATTTCTCTTGCCTGTCCTCGTCTGAAGCATCCAAAGCCTTCCGTCTTCAATAGTAAATTCAATATCCTGCATGTCAGTAAAATGCCTCTCTAACTTATTCCGGATAGAGAGCAACTCCTTATAAAGCTTTGGCATAGCCTCTTCTAAAGATGGAAGGTGCCTCGTATCCTCTGTTTTGCCCGCCCTATTAACAGGATTTGGGGTCCTAATACCAGCTACAACGTCTTCTCCCTGAGCATTGGGTAGCCATTCACCAAAGAACATATTCTCACCAGTAGCTGGATTTCTTGTGAAGGCAACCCCAGTAGCTGAATTGTCTCCTGTATTGCCAAATACCATCGCCTGTACATTAACAGCAGTTCCCCAATCATCAGGTATTTTTTCTATCTTGCGATAGGATACTGCTCTTTTGCCCATCCATGACTGAAATACAGCCCCTATTGCTCCCCACAACTGCTCATGGGGATCGTCAGGAAATTCCTTTCCTAATGTATGTTTAATAATTATCTTAAATTCTTCACAAAGCATTTTCAAATCATCAACAGTTAAATCAGTATCGCTTTTATATCCTTTGTCCTTTTTTAATATATCCATTGCATGTTCAAGCTTATGTCTTATGTTCTGGCCTTCTTCAGGCTCTATGCCGGCAGCCTTTTCCATAACAACATCAGAATACATCATGAGAAGACGGCGATAGGCATCATACACAAATCTTTCGTTATTAGTCTTTTTAATAAGTCCTGGTATTGTTTTAGTAGTTAATCCTATGTTTAAAACAGTCTCCATCATCCCAGGCATTGAACTGCGGGCACCTGATCTGACAGAGACAAGAAGAGGATTATTAGGATCACCAAACCTTCTACCCATTATCTTCTCTACTTTTGCTAATGCCGCTTCAACCTGGGGCTTTAATTCTGGTGGATATTTTTTATTGTTTTTGTAATAAAGTGTACAAACCTCTGTAGTTATTGTAAAGCCTGGGGGTACAGGGATTCCAAGATTTACCATTTCAGCCAAGTTTGCACCTTTTCCTCCCAAGAGATTTTTCATCTCTGCATTGCCCTCAGCCTTTCCATCCCCAAAAAAATAGACATACTTAGGTATTTTTGCTGGTCTTGAGGTTTTTACATTTTTTTTAACTACCCTTTTCATTTATCCTCCAAGAATATAAATTTTAGGTATATAATTTATCTTACCTTTGACAAAAAATTCAAGAAAATAGCCAATAA
>CAZIMB010000054.1:0-10202 GCA_964540275.1 uncultured Nitrospirota bacterium
TAGTAACCACAGGTATTACTGATTTTCTTGACATTTTTTTATCTTTTTCTGTATTATTTTTAGCTTAAGGAGCATTGCTCCTTCTATTCCTATCTTTAAGGGGGTAGAGAATTGCATGCTTTAGGTACCCATCTTTTGGTTGAATTAAGAGATTGCAATCCCGAGATTCTTAAGGACCTTAATAGTGTAAAGGATATATTAGTTTCTGCTGCAAAAGAGGCAAAGGCAACAATTATTGATGTATCCTTTCATGAATTTAATCCCTTCGGGATCAGTGGTATGGTGGTTATAGCTGAATCCCATCTCTCAATACATACATGGCCTGAATACTGTTATGCTGCTGTAGATATATTCACATGCGGTGACATTATTAAGCCTGAAATTGCTGCTAGTTATTTAATTAAATTTTTTGAGAGTAAAAATCCCTCTATAGTGGAGATGAAAAGGGGCATTATTTCTTGCTTCAATGAAAAACTTCCCCATAAGGTATGCAATGCTGAACTCCAAATGGTTTCTTGAGCAGACAACAGAAGAGGAAGGGTCATTCCATGCACTTAAGGAAATAATATATACTGGTTCATCCAAATACCAGAAAATAGACATTATTCGTATTGGTAGTTTTGGAAAATGCCTTGTCCTTGATGGTAAGATTCAATCTACTGAGAAGGATGAGTTCATATACCACGAGGCCCTTGTTCATCCTGCGTTAATACTTCACAATTCACCAAAAAGAATCCTTATCGCAGGTGGTGGAGATGGTGCAACAGCAAGGGAGGTTCTGAAACATCCATCTATAACAGAAGTATTTATAGTTGATATTGATAAAGAAGTAGTAATGGCATCTAAACAATTCCTTCCTGAGTTACATTGCGGTTCATTTGAAGATAACAAGGTAAAGGTTATTTTTGATGATGCAAGAAGATTTATAGAGAATGAAAGAAACTTTGATGTAATAATTATTGACCTGCCTGAACCAACAGAGGGCGGACCTGCCTTGCTTTTGTATACAAAAGAATTCTACGAAAATGTTTTTAGGTGTTTAAATGATGATGGAATTTTTGTGACACAATCTGCCTCTGCCTCTGTAAATAATCTTAAGGTATTTTCAGCTATTGTTAATACAATCAAAATGGTTTTTCCCGTTGTTTCTCCCTATACTGTAAATATACCTTCATTTTACTCCATATGGGGATTTACCATTGGCTCAAAAATATATAATCCAAAGGATCTTACAGTTGGCTTTATCGATGAGAAGATCAGTAAATTAAAAGGAGAACTAAAATTTTACGATGGGCAGACACATTTAGGACTATTCAATATACCAAAACATATCAGACTCTCTATAGAAAGGGAAGGTCTTATTATTTCTGACTCTTCCCCTATCTCCTTTTACTGATTTTTATCTGTCAATGCACGGATGCCAGGCAACTCCTTGCCTTCTAATAATTGCAATGAGGCACCTCCACCTGTAGATATAAAGGATATAGCATCACTGACCCCTGCCCTATGAATTGCTAAATCAGTATCTCCACCTCCGACAATGGTTAATGCATAGGCATCTGCCACAGCCCTTGCTACTGCAAAAGTGCCCCTTGAAAAGGCATCCATTTCAAATACGCCCATCGGACCATTCCATATAATAGTTTTTGCATCCTGTATAGCCTCTGAAAAGAGTTTTACTGAGGCAGGACCAATATCTAACGCCCGCCACCCCTTTGGAATCTCCTGATTTGTAACGATCTTTGTCTCTGCACCAGGTTCCATACTCTGAGCTATAACACTGTCTACAGGTAAATAAAACTTTACATTACTCTTTCTAAGTTTATCCATGATATTTCTTGCCAAATCAAGCATTTCATTCTCAACAAGTGAGTCCCCAATCTCATAGCCAAGTGCCTTTATGAATGTATAGGCCATACCACCACCAACTATTACCTTGTCAACCTTGTCAGCAAGGTTTTCTAATACCCCAATCTTGCCAGAGACCTTTGCACCTCCTAAGATTGCTACAAATGGTCTTACAGGATTGTCTACTACCCCTTTAAGATACTCTATCTCTTTTTTTAGAAGGAATCCTGCTACTGAGGGAAGAAATTTAGTTATACCCACAATAGAGGCATGGGCCCTGTGTGAAGCACCGAAGGCATCATTCACATAGTAATCGGCGAGCCTGGATAGTGCCTTTGCAAAGGACTCATCATTTTTTTCCTCCTCTGGATGAAACCTCAAATTCTCAAGCAGGACTATATCTCCTTCCTTCATCTTAGAAACAATCCCTTCTACCTGATTCCCTACGCAATCAGGGGCAAAGATGACCTCTTTATTTAATAGCCTTTGTAATCTTTTTGCCACAGGTAAAAGACTGAATCTCGGATCAACCTTGCCTTTTGGTCTACCGAGATGCGAGGCAAGTATTACCTTTGCCCCTTCATCTATAGCATAATTTATAGTTGGTAAGGTTGACCTAATCCTTCTATCATCAGTAATTACCAGATTGTCATCAAGGGGGACATTGAAGTCTGCCCTTATGAATACCCTTTTACCTTTGATTGGGATATCCTCTATAGTGAGCTTGTTCAATATATCCTTTATTTCTACTAATATTTCTTTCTTTTTTTCCATTGGTCCCACCCTCTATAACTTATTTTTTATATAAATCACGAGATCCCTTAACCTTGAGCTGTAGCCCCACTCATTGTCATACCATGCAATAACCTTAACCATTCTCTTTTCTATAACCTTTGTTAATGTGGCGTCAACAATAGAGGAATGCTCATTTCCATTAAAATCTATAGAAACTAAAGGCTCTTCTGTATACTGAAGTATGCCTTTCATTGGTCCTTCTGCCCACTTTTTCAAAGCCGCATTTACATCATCTACTGTAACATCAGTGTTTAATTCTGCCACAAGGTCAACTGCTGATACATTGGGAGTTGTAACCCTCATAGCAAAACCATCAAGTTTACCCTTCAGTTCTGGCATTACTAAACCAATAGCCTTTGCAGCACCTGTCGTAGTAGGTATCATTGAAAGGGCTGCTGCCCTTGCCCTTCTTAAATCCTTATGGGGAAGATCAAGAATCCTCTGATCATTTGTGTATGAATGAACTGTTGTCATCAGTCCTCTTATAATGCCAAACTCCTTATGAAGAACCTTTGCTATTGGTGCAAGACAGTTTGTGGTGCATGATGCATTGGATATTATTTTATGTTTTGATGGATCCAGCATTTCCTCATTAATACCAAGACATATAGTAACATCAGGCTCCTTTGCAGGTGCTGATATAATAACCCACTTTGCACCTGCATCAAGATGCCTTGATGCCTTTTCCCTATCAGTAAAAAGACCTGTTGATTCAATAACTATGTCAATGTTTAAATCCTTCCATGGTAGATTTTCAGGAGATTTCTCTGCTAAAACCTTTATCTCCTTCCCATCAACAGTTATGCTCTTATCACCTGCCTTTACATCAGCATTGAAAATACCATGAACAGAATCATACTTTAAAAGATGTGCAAGTGTCCTCGCATCAGTAAGATCATTAATAGCTGCAATTTCAAAAGCAGCCCCCTTGCTTGCCCTCAGAAAATTTCTTCCAATTCTACCAAAACCATTAATTGCTACTCTTAGTGACATAAAATTTTTCCTCCTTTAGCTATTAAATTTGTTTATTACTAATCCTGTTAAAAGCTTTGGATAAAAATAGGTAGATTTTGGAGGCATTCTAAGACCTGCAAGGGCAACCCTCTCTACATCCTCAACCCTAGTTGGATTAAGAAAAAAAACGCCGTCAAAATCACCTCTTCCTACCCTCCTCAAGGACTCCTCAATGTCCATTTCATAAGCAACATCTGTTATACCAAGGTCCTTTTTTAAAATCAATTCATGTAATATAACCACTTCCAGATCACGAAGTACAGGATTTACATCTTGAAGATCTGTACCCTTATATCTTAAAATATACCACTTTTCATTGCTGCCAAGATAAAGTCCAAATGTATTTTTTCCTTCCAAAGATAATCTTTCCTTTATATCACACTCTAAACCACAGGTCTCTATTATAAAATCAGATTCTAACCTTGAAAGGACTTCCTCTTTTTTTATTCCATTAAACATTCGGTGAGTAGGCAAAATAGTAATACCTTCATCAGACATGTTAGCAAGAAACATCATTACATATTGCCATGGATAGTGTTTATCTATATTTTTTTCATTATCCTGTAAAGAGAATCTTAACTCCATCTCTTTCTTAAACTCAAGTGCTACCTCATATCTATGGTGACCATCTGCAATGATTATATCCTTATCTGATAATTCCTTTGTTATTAAATCTATAATCCCTTCATCAGAGAGTTTGAAAATTTTATGAACAAAACCATCAGGATCCTTCGCTTCAATATATGGTTCTTCAGAGATATTTTTTATAATATTTGAAATAATTTTTTCCTTGCTATTATATAAAGCATATATTGGGCTGATATTAGCCTGGCATGTCTTCATAAGGCTTAATCTGTCACTCTTTGGCTTTGAATGGGTTGCCTCATGGGGATAAATGCCCTTACCAAAATCCTCTATTTTTACTAAGGCTATTATCCCTCTTAAGCTCCTCTTTTCTCTATTAATGGAATAATCAATCTCATAAATATAAAATGATGGTTTCTCATCCCTCACAAGAATGCCTTCGTTAATCCATTTTTCTAATAGATCCTTTGCCCTAGTATATTTATTTTCAATATCATTATCATTAGGCATTTCCTTACCAAAGTCAACCTGCACAATATTATATGGACTTCTCTGATAAAGCCTTTCTCTTAATTCAGGGGTAATAATGTCATAGGGTGGGGCTATTACATCATCTCCTTTTACCCTATCATTTTTATATAAAACACCTCTAAAGGGAATAACCTTTGCCATTTCTAAATTTCCTTAATCAATTTCTTTATTTTTAAGCATTGAATAGCAAATATATTATCATTTCAGTCATATAAATTCAAACTCTTGTTTTTTCCCATAAGAAATTATTTCATCTAATAAAACTTTATCAAATATCCAATTTATGTAATAATATAATTCATGAATAATATACTAATTTTATTTGCCCATCCTGCCTTGCAGAAATCCCGTGTTAACAAGAGGCTCATTGAGTATGTAAAAGATCTCGAGGGGGTTAAGATTCATGATCTATATGAAGTCTATCCTGACTTCAATATTAATGTAAAAAGGGAACAAGATTTACTAGAGAAGGCAGACATTATTGTATTTCACCATCCCTTATACTGGTTTAATGTGCCAGCATTACTTAAGGAGTGGCAGGACTTAGTCCTTGAATATAAATGGGCATATGGTAAAGGGGGAGTTGCTCTAAAAGGAAAAAAGTTGCTAAGTGTAATTACAACAGGGGGTAGGGAATCTTTATTTCAGAGAGATGGTTTTCATGGTCATACAATAAATGAGTTCCTTTTGCCATCTAAACAGATCGCGTTTATATGCGGAATGGATTACCTGCCACCTTTTGTAGTTCATGGCACCCACGGGATAACAGACTCAGAGATATTAGAACATGCTGATGATTACAGGTCCATATTAATATCTCTGAGGGATGATAAAATTTTGCTTGATGAGGCTATGAAGTATTCAAGAATTAATGAAAATATAGAGGGTATAATTTTAAGATAGAAATATATGCAGGCAGAAGGATTCTTCCAACAGTCATTAGTTTACCTATCAGCAGCTATTGTATCTGTCATAATAGCAAAACGTCTTGGCTTAGGCTCTGTCCTTGGTTATTTAATGGCTGGGATACTTATAGGTCCCCACGGACTTCAATTCATAGGACATGAAGGAAAGGATGTAATGCATTTTGCTGAGTTTGGGGTAGTCATGATGTTATTCCTCATAGGATTGGAACTGCAACCCTCCCTGTTATGGAAACTTCGGAAACCCATACTTGGTATGGGTGGTTTTCAAGTGATAGTCACATCACTGATCATAGCATCCATAGCTGTGGCAGTAGGAATACATTTTAAGAGTGCCCTAGCAATAGGTATGATCCTCTCCCTTTCCTCAACTGCGATAGTATTACAAACACTTCATGAAAAGGGCTTAATCAAAACAGATGGTGGCCAGAGTTCCTTTTCTGTGTTACTGTTTCAGGATATAGCTGTTATACCCATGCTTGCCATACTGCCACTGTTAGCAATAAAGGAGATTCCCTATGAAACATCGTCTATGCATACATCCAATACATGGATTGAGGCACTGCCAGGTTGGTCTTATGCACTTGTTGTATTAGGGCTTATATTAATAATTATATTCATGGGCCGTTTTGTAATGAGTCATATATTTAGAATTGTTGCAAAGACCCGATTAAGGGAGATTTTTACAGCAACCTCCTTATTTCTTGTCATTGGAATCGCATATTTAATGACAAAGGTAGGGGTAAGCCCTGCGCTTGGAACCTTTTTAGCTGGTGTAGTGTTAGCAAATTGTGAATACAGACATGAGATTGAGAGTGACATAGAGCCATTTAAAGGTCTTCTTTTGGCGCTTTTTTTTATATCCGTGGGCGCATCTATTAACTTTAATCTAATTTATGAGAATCCTGAACTCATCTGGGCCATAGTAATGGGTCTTATTATAGTTAAATTCCTTATCCTCTTTATCCTTGGAAGGGTATTTAAAATGGGTATAGATCAGAATATGTTATTTGCCTTTGCCCTTGCACAGGGTGGTGAGTTTGCCTTTGTCCTATTCTCATTTTCAATACAAAATAATGTGATAAGTACAGACGTGGCTAATTTATTAATAGCCTCAGTTGCTATCTCCATGGCAATGACCCCTCTTTTGATGTTAATAAATGAGAAATTTGTGATCCCCCATATCGGAACAAAGGAAAAGGAAGAGAAAAAGACAGACCTTATCAGTGAGGAAAACCCTGTAATTATAGCAGGTTTTGGCAGCTTTGGAAGCATCATAGGGAGGCTCTTAAAGGCAAAGGGCATAGGAATTACAGTTCTGGAATTAGATTCTGATAAGGTAGATCTCTTGAGAAAGCTTGGTTTAAAGACATTTTATGGGGATGCATCAAGGCATGATCTCCTTTATTCCGCAGGTGCTGATAAGGCAAAGATATTAATACTCGCAATTAATGACCATGAAAAGATGCTTAAGATAGTCAAAGATGTCAAGAAGCATTTCCCACATCTGATAATCTTTGCAAGGGCATCTGATAGGACAGCTGCTTATGAACTTCTGGATTTAGGTGTAAAATATGTATATAGGGATACACTTGATACATCCCTCAGGATGGGAGTTGATGTCTTGAGGAATTTGGGTTTCAGGGCATATCAGGCACACAGGGCAGCTAAAATATTCAGGCAGTATGATGATGAATCAATTCATATCCTAAAGGGAATAAGACATGACAGGAAAACTTATATATCCAGTGCAAAAAAGAGGATTGAGGATTTGGAGGAGTTGATGCTCTCTGAGCTTAAAGGGATAGAGGAACATGAGGACGCAGGCTGGGATACAGAGGCGATGAGGGAAGAGTTTGGAAGATTAAAAGAGTAAGTAAATGGGGTGATAATCATGAATATGAGAAGAAGGGATTTTTTAAAACTATCAGCAATTACAGCCTTTTCTTTTAAAAATGGGCTCATTCCCTCTCATATAGAGGCATCACAAAAGACAGATCTTGCTGTAGCCAGAGGTGCTGATCCATCAGCTATTACCCGAGCAGCTATTGATGCATTAGGAGGTATGAAGAGGTTTATAACCAAAGGTGATATCGTTGTAGTAAAGCCTAATATTGCATGGGATAGAACCCCAGAGCAAGCAGCTAATACCAATCCTGAGGTAGTTGCTACAATAGTCCAAATGTGTTTTGAGGCAGGCGCAAAAAAGGTAAAGGTCTTTGACAGAACAGTAAATGACCCGAGAAGGTGTTATGTCCAGAGCGGTATTGAAAAGGCAGCAAGGGAAAAAGGGGCAGAGGTTAGCTACATTGACAGTAGGAGATTTAAGGAAGTAGAGATAAAGGGAAATGTGTTAAAGACATGGCCTTTATATATAGATATACTCGAGGCAGATAAGATAATAAATGTCCCTATTGCAAAACACCACGGTCTTGCTAAATTAACAATGGCAATAAAGAACTGGATGGGTGTAATGGGAGGTTCAAGGGGAAACATTCATCAGAGGCTTGATGAAAGCCTTGTTGATCTTGCATCCTTTATAAAACCTACATTAACTGTGCTTGATGCTGTAAGAATTCTCATTAGAAATGGTCCTCAAGGAGGTGATTTATCTGATGTAAAAAAACTGGACACCCTAATAGCTGGCATTGACCAGGTTGCTGTTGACTCCTACGGAGCAACCCTCTTTGGATTAAAAGGTGAAGATCTAGGTTATGTAAAGATTGCCCATTCAAGAGGTGTAGGCACTATGGATCTAACAAAGTTAAACATTAAAAAGATAAGTCTATGAAGACAGCAAGGAGGATCTCACAGGTCCTATTTCTACTACTCTTTTTTTTCTTATTCCTCCAAACAGAATCAAAGGGTCATGATGAACTGGGTTATCCTGTAAAGATATTCCTTGACCTTGACCCACTTCTTTTTATAACAACAATACTTTCTGCCCATGCAATTGAGAAGGCCTTCTATCTATCTATTATAGTTATTGTTATTACTATACTCCTTGGTAGGGTCTTCTGTGGATGGATATGCCCACTTGGGACTATTAATAATATCATAGGTTCTATTAGAAAAGGCATATCATACATTCAGAAGGAAGAACTCTTTAAATTAAAATACCTTATCTTAATAGTCCTCATCGTAACCTCTTTACTGACAGTGCAGATTACAGGCCTATTTGATCCCCTGTCCTTATTAATAAGGTCCTTCTCGGTAGGTATTTATCCTGCATTTAACTATGTTATAACAGGTGTCTTTAATTCTATTTATAATGCCAAGATCCCCTTTATAGTTGATATATCTGAATTTATATACTCATTGCTGAAAAAAAGCATACTTTTATTTGAACAAACCTATTACAGGCAGGGTTTTTTTATAGCCCTTTTATTTTTAATTATATTAGCCCTAAACCTTTATGAGAAGAGGTTCTGGTGTAGATACCTCTGTCCTTTAGGCGCATTGCTTGGTGTGCTTTCAAGATTTTCTATATTAAAAAGATCTGTGAGTGAGGGATGCAATTCCTGCGGTGCCTGCGCAAAGGTCTGTCATGGTAATGCACTTCCTGATAAAAAGGATAAATGGAGAAGCACCGAATGCCTTTATTGCTGGAATTGTGATGACATCTGCCCTCAGAATGCTGTTAGCTTTAGCTTCTCCAAAAAAACAGATTCTCAGGCATTAAAATTGGGTAGGAGAAATATCCTAATCTCAATCCTTTCTGGGATAGTGGCAGTTCCCCTGTTAAGGCAGAATCCATTAAACAGAGGTGACATCTTTAATCCCCTATTGCTCAGACCTCCGGGTGCCCATGAGGAGAGGGAGTTTCTGAGAAGATGTGTTAGATGTGGGGAGTGCATGAAGGTATGCATTACAAACGGTCTTCAGCCAACTTTTTTAGAGGCAGGTCTAGAAGGTATTTGGACCCCTATTCTTGTTCCTAAGATCGGATATTGTGAATATAATTGTACATTATGTGGTCAGGTATGCCCTACTGGAGCAATCAAAAGACTTACTAAAGAGAAAAAGTCAAAGACAAAGATAGGCCTTGCAATGATAGATAAAGGTAGATGCCTTCCCTACGCCCATTTAAGACCATGCATAGTATGTGAAGAGGTATGCCCAACGCCAAAAAAGGCTATTTGGTTTGAAAATGTTAAAATTAAAGACAGGGATGGCAAAGATCTAATACTTCAACAACCCCATGTGAACTTAGAGCTCTGCATTGGCTGTGGCATATGTGAGGCTAAATGCCCAGTGGTTGACAAGCCTGCTATTTATGTTACAAGTATTGGTGAATCAAGATCCAAAAGAAACCAATTAATTGTCTTTTAAAAAATTGGTGAAAAATTGCTATCTAAAACTTACTATTATGGCTATAATTTTAAAATCAATCTATCAAATTTTATGCATTTATGCAAGCCTGACCCCGTGGGCTTTTAGGACATTTTCATTTTGGTGAAAACAGGACATTTTTATTTTGACTTGACACCAGGCAATTCGATCGGT
>CAZIMB010000055.1:0-10190 GCA_964540275.1 uncultured Nitrospirota bacterium
AAATAAATAAAATAGGTTGTCTAATTAAATCAATTTCTTAAACCTTATAATTGATACTGCATCTTGCAAGCCTTTACAAAACACTATTTTTTCTGCTAAAAATATTTAAATGCCTTTTCATTTTTTAAAACTCCTTTTACTCCTTTCAATAGTCTCCTCACTTATATCCCTTTCATATATCAGAAATATTATTTGGCATACTGAAATCACCCTTTGGGATGATGTTGTAAAGAAATCACCTAACAAATCTCGTGGATGGGACAATCTTGGGGCATCCTATATTGAGATAGGCGAAGGTGAAAAAGGCGCAAAACTTATTGAAAAGGCAATAGAAATGAACCCTAATGATCCCCTTTCATACAATAACCTTGCAAATTATTACATGGCAAAGGGAGATTATGATAAAGCACTCGCCCTCTTTCACAAATCTGCCAAACTCTATGAAAGCTATTTTGTTTATTACAATATAGGGAATCTTTACTCAGCCAAGGGTGATATTGATAGGGCTATTGAATTTTATAAGATATCCATTGCATTAGACCCTTTGTATCATCTTTCCCACATAAATCTCGGAAATATGTATATGGAAAAGGGGTTGTACAAAGAGGCCCTTATAGAATATGAAAATGCCCTCAAAATTGCCCCTAATGAGGTGATGCCCTATAATAATATAGCTATCATATATTTAGAGTTAGGTGAGATAGAAAAGGCAGAGTATAATATTAATAAGGCATTATCAATTAACCCAAATCATGCACCTGCATTGATTACACTTGGAAATATATTATTTTACAAAGAAGATTACAAACAGGCAGAATATTTATATCGCAGGGCACTAGAACTTCAACCAAACAATGCTAAAACCCTTGCTAATTTAGCACTGAGTCTTGAGTTACAGGGAAGAAAAAAAGAGGCAGAACTTGTTCTAAAACAAGCCCTTGAAATAAATCCGGATTTATTGAAAAACTGATGGGTCCATCTCCAAAGCCTTCTGAAAATCCTCATCAGATCTTCTAATATCCCCTTTTTTACGAAATGCAATCCCTCTTTTTAAATATGCCTCAGCAAGGTAATTGTCAACATTAACTGCATATGTGAAATACTCAATAGCCCTGTCAAGGTCTCCCATATTCCCAAATATAACACCGAGATTATAATAAGCGCTTGCATAGTCAGGTTTTATCTCGATAGCCCTTTTAAAATACTTAATAGAATCGTCATACTTTTTTTTATAATAATAAATAACTCCTATGTTATATATAGCATCCGCGTAATCAGGCCTCAATTGCAAAGCCATCTGGAAATCTTCCATAGCATGATCAAGCCTGTTCTGCTTAACATAAATATCCCCTCTATTATTGTAAGGTCTTGCCTTCTCGGGACTCTTTTTGATAGCATCACTCCAAATGGTGATACCATCAATCCATGACATATTTCTTATAAATGTCAGACAAACAAAGACAATGATAAAACCTATATATAAGATATTTTTCATTATCTCCTTGCCCTCATTTTTATAAAGATTTAATAAAAAAGGTGTCAATTGTCAGGGTCATGTATCAGAAGAAAAAAGTGATCATTTATTCTATGATTAGTGGCATATATTTTCATGAAGGAATCTTTAAATAGAATATCAAAATTTATTATGGTTTGCAAGAAAAGATAGGAAAGTCACTAATTAATCTCAATATTTAATATCATTTATAAAGAAAAAAATTTTTTGATATAATAAAAAATGTTTAAAAGGCTTCTAAGTTTTCTAATTGGTTTGACAAGGCTTATTGGAAAAATAAATATTGCCATAATGTTAGCTATAATTTATATCTTAATCTTTACCCCTACTGGACTTGTATTAAGACTTTTTAGAAGAAATAAACCAACACAGGATTCCCAATGGATAAAAAGGGAAATAGAATCTGACCTTGAAAGGCAATTCTAATGTATATAATTGGAATTTCATGTTTCTACCATGACTCATCTGTCTGCCTAATAAAAAATGGTGAGATTATTGCAGCAGCTCAAGAAGAAAGATTTTCAAGATTGAAACATGACTGGAGATTTCCTATAGAAGCCTTTAAGTATTGTTTGAAAGAGGCTAATATATCAATTAATGATATAAGTCTTGTGGCTTTCTACGAAAAACCAATTCTTAAATTTGAAAGGGTTATTGAGACCTTTATCCTAACTTCACCTAAAAGCCTTCGAGCCTTTATAGATATAATGCCTTCATGGCTTGGTCAGAAATTGTGGTTTTCATCTGTCCTCCAAAAAAAAACAGACTATAGAAAAAAAATTATTTACTCTGAACATCATCTTTCCCATGCTGCTAGCAGTTTTTTTCTTTCGCCATTTGAAGAATCAGCAATTCTTACCATTGATGGCGTTGGTGAATGGGCTACTGCATCCTATGGATTTGGGATTAATAATAAAATAGTTCTCTCACATGAAATGAAATTTCCCAACTCCTTAGGACTTCTCTACAGTGCCTTTACAGCCTTTCTTGGTTTTGATGTTAATGATGGTGAATATAAGGTAATGGGAATGGCTCCCTATGGAAGCCCTGTTTATTATGATATTATCAAGAACAAACTTATTAATATGCACCCCGATGGAAGCGTAACCTTAAACCTTGAATACTTTTCTTTCCAATATGGAAGGCGAATGTTTAACAAGAAATTTGAGTTACTTTTTGGAATTAAGAATAGAAGCCCCGATGAACCAATAGAACAGAAACATTTTGATTTAGCATCAAGTATACAGAAAATTACTGAGGATATTATTCTTAAAATGTCAATGCATGTATATGAAAGGACAAAGATGAAAAAACTATGTCTCGCTGGAGGGGTCTCTCTAAATTGTGTTTCCAATGGATTATTACTAAGAAATGGACCCTTTGAAGATATATTTATTCAACCAGCAGCAGGTGATGCTGGAGGCGCTATTGGTGCAGCTTATATAGCATATCATCACTATCTTGGTAATAAAGACAGACATCCACTAAAAAATCTTTATTTAGGACCATCCTATAGCAATGAGGAGATCAAGGCATTACTTGATAAAAAAAATATGAGATATAAATTTT
Organism: uncultured Nitrospirota bacterium; assembly: GCA_964540275.1. Lineage (GTDB taxonomy): Bacteria > Nitrospirota > Thermodesulfovibrionia > Thermodesulfovibrionales > Dissulfurispiraceae > CAZIMB01. The sequence continues at coordinate 3,083 of CAZIMB010000055.1, forward strand.
TAAATAGAGAACAATTGCTTAATGAAACAGCCTCTTTACTTGCTGAAGGCAATGTTATAGGCTGGTTTCAGGGAAGGATGGAGTTTGGTCCAAGGGCACTTGGTAATAGAAGTATTATTGCTGACCCAAGACGAGCTGAGATGAAGGATATAATTAACAAAAAGATTAAATACAGGGAAGAATTTAGACCATTTGCACCATCTGTGATACTTGAGGATGTCTCTAACTATTTTGACTTTAACAGGGAAAGTCCTTATATGCTTTTTACAGTTAATGTTAAAAATTCCTCTATACCTGCGGTAACCCATGTTGACGGATCAGCCCGAATACAAACTGTAAAAAGGGAAAGCAATCACCTTTTTTATGACCTTATAAAAAGATTCAGCAATCTCACCGGCATACCAGTAGTATTAAATACATCATTTAATCTCAAAGGTGAACCAATAGTAATGAGCCCTGAAGATGCAATTAACTGCTTTCTAAAAAGCGGCTTAGATTATCTTGTCATAGGGAATTTTCTACTTAAAAAATAGATTCCTTCATATTTTAATTAATCTGCCCATTCTATGGAGCATTAGATTATTTGTGAGGATTAAAACCCTCTACTATAAAGTGAAGATAATCAAATTCAAGGGATTTTCCTATAGATAAAGGATATAAAAAAATAGATGAAATAATCACGATTACCAAATAAAAGTTCCTTAACCTCTGCAAAAAGGTAATCCCACAAAACATCTCGGCGATTGCAAGGAAAACGAATGGCATAATACTTAAGGCTGAAAGTACATAAATATCCCTTTTAAAAGATGCAAGAACAAAGGTTAAATATGAAAAAATGAATATCCCTGATATCAAGAGGTGTGATCCCCTCTCCTTAAATGCCTTATACATTGAATAAAATACCGCAGGAATTGTCAATAACCATACAAAGGGATTTCCGATACCTATCAAGACATAAGGCTTACCCTCCACATAGGTAAAGCTTGCATAACCTTGAGGAATAATAAACCATAATAATGGATTACCCGGATTCCTTACTATCTCTTCTACTGGATTTATAAGATACCGATTTAGATAAAAAAGCTCTACTTGATACCTAAACCAGTCAATAAGATCAAAACCCCTCGAAAACCAAGGTATAAAGGTAATTAGATATGTCACAAAAGGCACTATAATTAAAAATACCACTGACCCAAAAATTACATCAAACCTCATTTTTGACTTGAGAACTATATAAGAAAAACAAAAGACTAATGGGAAAAGTGCCTGCCACTTAGAGGCAATACCAATACCAAAAGTGACTCCCACAAGCAATAGATATGGATATCCTCCCTTTCTTATATAAAGCAGAAAGAAATAAAAACCTAAAAGAATAAAAAATAGCGTTGTAGTCTCTTGTATAGCCTGTCTTGAAAAGGCAATATGCAATGGGTCTACTGCGAGAAACAGACTTGCAATTAGAGGGGCCCTCTTTTCCTTAAATAATTCATTTCCTATCAGATAAAGGAGAAATATTGATGCTATTCCGAAGAAAAGGCTAACACCCCATACACCAAGTCTTCCTTTCCCGAAAAGCCTTGTAGAGTAATAAATTAGGATATTTCTTAGATTTGGATGATGAATCATTGATGGACCGATCTGTCCATGCTTCATATAATTCTCTGCACTTAGTACAAATAAATGGTCATCCTCAAGAGGTGGTTGAGACCAGATGAAGCCGAGCCTAAAAATAATGCCTATTACAATAACTACTATAAACCATTTTGTTTTTGTATCAACCATTTTAGCCTTTCTATCTTTTCTATCGCACCATTTGGGATATGCCCTTTAGGGATACAAAGGACTATAGAATCTACTTTTAAAGACCCCTTGATAATCTCAAAAACCCTGTCAGGAGTCTCATTTGAGTCAAAAAAAGATGGATGCACTGCTAAAATCACTGGTTCTCTTATAGTTATATTATTTATATGCTTTATTGTTATAATAAACCTCTCTACATCCCTATACCATGTCATAATAACCATTCCTTTAACAATAACAGGCATATTACCCTTTACATCATAAAAGGCTAATCCCTGGGCATCTTTAATTCTTTGAATTATATCCTCTTCAGGTATTATGTGATAAATTCTTCTACCTATCCCTGTCATTACTGATATAAACAGGAAATTTTCATCACTTAAATAATCCTTATATAGCCTCGATATATCAGGAGTCAAAACAGGAAAATCCCTACGAATATTCATATGATTTGCTTCATCAAAGGTTATAAAATTAAGCGTCCTACTTAAATAAACAATTACCCTATTCTTTAGTCCTAAGGATTTCCAATATCTGTAAATATCTGATTCAGTATTTACTGTCTTTATATCGGGCTTATCAAGATAGATTCTATTGCTGATGCCATATATATGGCATAAGGTTATTATTACTAAACAGATAATTGTAATAATTAACATTGGCCTCTTCACTTAAATATCCTATTACAGGGATCTTCTATAAGGAGATTTATTAGGTCTTTCAATATCACCTTTCATGCTTTCACTGCTGTATTGTCTATTTTACTAATCCTACTTATAATAAAAATAAAAACAGTTAGCTATACCTTATATAACATTATAAACCAGCTCTATTAATTTTTCTTAATATTTTGCCTTTATGCTATAATTAAATATGAGCAGGCTTCTGACCATTAAGGATTTATGGGCATTCTTAAGGTTTAGAAAAAAGTACTGGCTTTTACCCATAATAGTACTTTTGTTATTATTAAGCATGCTTATAATATTTACAGAAAGCACAGCACTATCACCATTCATTTATATTCTTTTTTGAAATTTATCATTATGATGTTTAAAAAAATTTTTTATAGGATAAAAAAATTATACCTTATAATTGCAATAATACTATTGGCTTTAGGTATTTTTTGGGCTACTCAATTTATATCAAATAGGTCCCTTGAAATGCCTAAAACTATTAAAGAGGCGAAACTCACAGACTTTGAAAGATATAATGACCTTGGAGCCTTTTACATAAATCATCAAAAATACGACGATGCCCTCAAGGCACTGAATGAAGCATTGAAAATAAAGCCTGATTATGGTCCTGCAATTGAAAATATTGGACTTGTATACCTAAAAAAAGGGGATTATGCAAAGGCATTAGATTATTTTCAAAGGGCAGAAAGGATAATACCTGATGCGCCAACACTTCTTAATTCCATAGGGGTTCTTTACAGGGAAACTAAGAAATTTGATAGGGCTATTGAATATTTTGACAGGGCATTAAAGATTAATCCTAAGTTTTATGATGCCCTATATAATAAGGCATTAACCTATGAAGATATGGGAAAGGTTTCAGAGGCATTAAATACATGGAGATATTATATACAAATTGCATCTGAATCTCCCCAAGAGCAGATTTATATTGAAGAGGCTAAAAAAAGGCTTAATAAAGGAGGTATTAGATATGAAAAGAGGTAATTACCTGCATCTTATATTTATTTTCCTTATTTTTATTTTCTTTAAAGATACCTATGCACAACAGCCTGGCGAGATTTTACCTGAAGAGTTTGAGGCTATTGTAAAAAAAATTCCTGAGGATACAATCCTTCTTGATGTAAGGACAAAAGAGGAATTTGCCCAAGGTCATATTAAAGGCGCTATTAACATCCCAAAGGATGAGCTTGAGCAGAGGGCTATTGAACTGCCTCGGGATAAAAGAATCATTATCTACTGCAGTATTGGCATTAGATCTGAGTGGGCATACGGGCTATTGGTAAATTATCTTGGATTCAGGGATGTAACCTTCCTTAACAGAAAAATAAGCATAGATCCTGACGGCAACTTCAAGATATTTCAAACAAGGGGAGATGAAGAGTAGTTTATTTTACAAGAATTTTTCTCTTATATATGCAAATATCGTCTCTGCTGCTATTTTATGGCCCAGAGGTGACCAATGGTGGTCATACTCATAAGGATTATATAGGTAATCACCTTTAAGGTGATATTTCCTTACAACAGGCAATAAATTGAGATAGGGAATATTATATTTCTTAGTAAGCATTTCCAGATCCTTACTACGTCTATCATTAAATGAAACAGCATCATCCTTTACACCTTTGTATCTGACTGGCGCATTCGGGGTATTTTCCCTTTCTGGAATATAAACGATCAAGAGCCTTGCACCTACTTCTTCTACAACCCTTTTAATCTCAATAACTAAGGCCCTATAAAGATCGGGCACCAATTCTGGATCCAGCCTGTGAAATGGCACCCCAGGCAACTGCCTTGTAAATTCCTCGGCAATGCCTATCTTTAGGAAAAATTCCCTTAATGGGGGGATAGAATTTAGCCTTCCCACTATAAACTGGTATGTGTGAAGGTTATATCTTAAAAATTGCTTTAACTTACCAAAGGCTGTATCAGGTTCCTCAAACCCCTTTCTCCTAGTCTCTCTTGTATCTGGCACAGGGATATTCCTTAAGGCAGGTTTATTATTCTCAAGAACAAAATATGGTTTTGGATATCCATAATATACTGAAAAGGATATTTCATCAAGGTCATTCCCAAAAAAACTTACCACAACAACATCAGGACTATATCTGATACCCTCCTCTGCAAGCCATAATAACTGCTGATCTGTACCATAACCTGTCACTGCACCATTTATCACCTCTATACCATTGCCTGCAATCTCCTGCATCTTCTCTGATATAACATAATCATCGTCAACGCCATATCCCCAAAAAAAGGAATCCCCCACAAGCAAGATCCTCTTTATGCCATAGGGTTTTATATAATTATATTCCCTTAATGCCCTTAGACCATGACTGTTATGGGATCTTCTAAAATAAATCTTTTGTCCGATCTTTACCATCCCCTTAACATTAGGCTTGTTAGTCCAACCAAAGATAGGATGATATTTCTCATGGTACTGCCTTGTTGTAATTTTATGGGGCATGAAAAGGGCGAGAAATACCTCAAAAAGAAAAAAGAAAAAGATAATGGAGAAAATGCATAAAATCCAGTTTGTAATAGGATCCCTTTTAATCGTCATTATTTATTATAAAAGGTCAGAAAAAACTAACAAAATCCCTTTAACTAAATCGCACAACTCAAAGATAAAGAAGGGCCATTTGATCCAAAGAGCCCTTCTTTATCTTTTTTTTATATCCTATTCTTATTAGTAATTAAGTGGTCTTGCACGGTTCGTGGCATTTGGTGCAGTTAAGCTTGTATGGCTTGTACAGTTAGACCATGTATCAGTAGTACCAATTGTATAACATCCAACAGTAGCAGTCCCCTCCCAACTGGCATCATTACCTGTAGTTGAGTTGTTAGGTGAATACCACCTCATTGAGGCTCCAGAACCCATAAATCTGTATTTCTTTGATACCCATGTTGATGACATACCAGGGCTATAAGTAGCATTTGTCCCATGTATTCCACCAAATGTATCACCCATATGGCAGAGTAAGCAGCTTAACTGATTGGTATTAGTCTTCGAAGCGTTATAACCTAGATATACATTTCTATCTCCAGGCGCAATATTACTACACCTGCTACCATTTGAGTTATGTGCAGGTGTCCTTGAAGCAGTGGAGGTATTACCTTCACCATAAGATGTCCTTGCGTGGCACTTTACACATATCTCTGTCATAGTAGTAGAGGTAGTCCCTGTAGCAAGTGCATCATTGCCTGCCCAATCACTTAACATATATGCTGAATTTAAGCTTCCATGGGCATTTATCTCATTAAGATGGCAATCGGAGCAATTAAGCCCAGCAGTCTCTCCAGCAATCTGTATATTTGTCCCCTGTTTTGTTATGTAAGTTGTCCATGCAGCATTAGGCCATACTGTACTACTCCTCGTGGAATATCTCTTCCTAAATATATTCAGGTTATGGTGGGATGCCCAGTTTGTGCCAATTAAACCTAAGTAATTAAACTGCCCACGCACATCTATTGGATATTGATTATTATTAAACATTGTTGTCCTTTGCCTTCTTATAGAAGCTTGGTCCTCAAAGGCATTCAGTCCATTATCATTCTGGTTAAATGGTTTAAACCTATTTGTGCCAACAGCAGCCGTTCCAACAAGCAGTCCATTTGTATTAGCCTTTATAGATGCTGATCCTCCTCCACTTGCTACCTTCTGTAAGAGGAGACCTGTAAAGCTTGTACCTATGTCATGAATTGTAGCTGGGTTAGCAGAGGTATCAGAGTCATGACAGGTGAGGCAGAACCTGTCCATATCATTACGCATTGCTGCCTTCTCTGCTGCAGTCATTGAATAGGGCCTATTGGGCTGATCAGTTAAGGCATGCCTATTCCATCTCCAACCCGTTGTATACAGGTCAACATTCCTGAGGTTTACATCAGCGCCACTATTTGGCACTCCCGTATGACCTACTGCTGTAGGTGATCCAACTGATCTTACAGCAGGTCTTGTAGTTATAGTCTCATCTCCTTCCATATGGCATACAATGCAATCCCACGATGTTACAATCTCAGTAGTAGTTCCATTACTTACATGTCTTGACTGCCTTACAAAGTCTCCACCAGTACCTGTTATCTGTCTTCTGCCTGACGTTGCGTTTGTCCCCATTACTACAGAATGGCAGGTTACACAATCCATTGGAGGTCCACCCCATGTAGCTGTCCCATGGCATGAAAGATTTGAGCAGGACTTTGATGTTGTTGAATAGGTTGCAGTTGAACCTGCCTTAGTTGTATTAAATATAACCTCTCTTAGATTGTTTACATGCCTTGTTGAGCCTGTTATTATGCTCTGACCTGTCAGTGTTGTCTCACTATGACATGTATTACATGTGCCTGGGTCTGTCGCATTTCCTGTATGGGCACGATGGCTGTTTGCCCCTGCTGTGCCTGTCCCCATGTTTGTATAGTCTGGAGTTCCTGTCGTCGTTGACCTTCCATGACATCCATTACACCCTAAGGCCGCTCCTCCCCATGTTACTGTTGCAAAATGGGATCCTCCATATATTGCTGGTAATGCCGTTGATGGCACCTCTGCTAATGTCTTTCCAGTGCTATGGCAATATATATTTGAACATGTCTTTGTCGCTATTGTGTATATTGCACCTGAA
>CAZIMB010000056.1:0-10156 GCA_964540275.1 uncultured Nitrospirota bacterium
AAAAAACATCTGCATAAATTAGTTTTAAAAATAAACAAACACCTTCTAAAGGCTTTGATACCATGCCTATTTGATTGAATTGATGACTTGCATCGGTCTTGTTTTATCTTGTATCCTTTTAAATTATGAATAGATATTCTGTTAATTTTTGTTTGATTTTATTTTTTCTAATTTATGCTAATATCTGTTTTGCTAAAGAGACAGCTTCTCTTCGCATAGGTAGGCATCCTGATTTTATAAGGATTGTCTATGAAATGAGAGAGGAATATGTAAGGGGTTCCTCTGTTAAACATGAAAAGGGATATATTGTTGTTGAGTTTCCTTTGTCTATTGAACTTCTTTTCAATGGAAGGAGATTACCAGAGAAGCAAGATATTGATATAGGAGAAGGGGCATTAATTTATATAAAAGATAAAAGATGTATTATAAGCATCAAAGATATTGATAAAATAAGGGTCTTAAGCCTTTCATCTCCATCAAGGCTTGTAATAGATATATATTCTAATATTACTACTATAAAAAAAGAAAATCTTGATATTTCTAAATCACTTTTAATTATTGATGCAGGCCATGGAGGATACGATGAGGGGATTAAAGGAAAAAATTTTATAGAAAAACAGTTTACCCTTTCATTTGCAAATGACCTATTTAACGCATTTATAAAAAGAGGAATAAAGAGGGTTTTTTTGGCAAGAAGGAGTGACTATTTTTTTCCTATAAATGAGAGGATAAGGGTAATAAACCAAAGGTCGCCACAGATTTTTATTTCTATCCATATCTCTTCTAATAATGAGTTCGTTGTTTATACAAAAAATAAAGGCAATAGGGATAGTAATTTTCAGGAGATTATAAATAAGATTATACAGCATATAAAGAATGATATCGGAATAGAGGCTAGACATGAAAATCTTCCATTGTCAATACTAAATATTAAAGCTGAGTATACATTTTTAGTGGAGCTTCCTAATCCTGATTTGATAGATTATGGAGATGGTTTAAGGGATAAATTTATAAAGGCTATAATTGACTCATTTTGAGCCAAAATTATTAGGCTATGCAGTTACCTTTCAGGACGCATGTTATAATCCTTAAGGTATAAGATTTGGATGATTTTTTGCCTTCTTATTAATTGAAAGTAATGTTAATATGAGAAATAGGAAAAATATTATAATAGGTTTGATTATATTTATTATATCAGCCTCAGCAGGATGGTATCTAACAAAATATTATCTGCATAAAAAGGATATACGAATATCTAAAGAAAATAGCATATCTGAAACAATACTTTTTGAAAAGGATAAAATAACAGTAAGAATATTTCTTCCCTCTGATAACAATATCCTTGTAGAAGAAAAAAAAATTGATGGTAATACATTACCTGTAATCAAGGCAGAAAATATTCTCTCAGAGTATTTAAAAGGGTTAGGCGAGGAATTAAGAAATACCAAACTACTTGGTACTTATATTGATAGGCAAAATATTTTGTATATAGATCTATCTAATGATTTTAGACAAAGGTTTAATGGTGATGCAATAAAGGAGTATAATCTTCTTAAGTCTTTGTTGCTGACAGTTATACAGAATATTCCAGAAATTGCAGATGTAAAAATTTTAATCGAAGGAAAGGAAATTGATAGCGTAGGAGGGCATTTTCTTATTTTGTATGGACTAAATAGAATAATGGATGATGATGAGGATGAAAAGAGATAGCTTTATAGGAATCTTTGACTCTGGAATAGGAGGGCTTACTGTTTTAAAAGAGGTAATCAGGATATTGCCTTTTGAGAATTTGATTTATCTTGGAGATACAGCTAGGGTGCCCTATGGAATAAGGTCTCCAGAGACAGTAATCAGGTACTCATTTGAGTGCGCCCAATTTCTTCTTAACCAAAATATCAAAATACTTGTTATTGCTTGCAATACTGCTTCGGCAGTTGCTATTACAGAACTTAAAAAAAAGATCCCCATTCCTGTAATAGGAGTTATAGAGCCGGGCGCAATTGCTGCAGTGAGAGCAACAAGAAATAAAAGAATAGGGATAATAGGGACACAGGCTACTATTATGAGCAATGCCTATCAGAGGGCTATAAAAGAGATTAACGAAGAAATAGTAGTTATAGGTACACCATGTCCTTTATTTGTTCCTCTAGTAGAAGAGGGATGGATTGATGGTACTGTAACTAATCTTATTGCAGAAAGATATTTATCTGGTTTGAAAAATCAAGATGTTGATACAGTTGTTCTTGGATGCACACATTATCCTTTATTAAAGGATGTAATACAGCAGGTAATGGGAAAGGATATTGTGCTTATTGATTCTGCTATAGAGACAGCAAAAATAGTATCTAAAGTGCTTTTAAAAGAGGGTTTGACAAGGGATCAAAATAATGAACAAATCATAAAGTTTTTTGTGACCGATTCACCTGAAAGATTTATTGAGGTAGGGGAAAGGTTTCTTAAAAGGAAAATTGAGAATATAGAGAAAATTAGTCTATGAATTATAAAACCTTAGAAAGGGCGGTTTTGTGACCGCCCTATTTTGGTATGAATAGGATCTCAATTTATTTTATTCCTGCGTGCAATTTTGCTGAAGTGACAGTATTTTTCATAAGCATGGTAATGGTCATAGGCCCTACACCGCCAGGAACAGGTGTAATTGCACCTGCGATCTCCTTTGCAGCTTCAAAGTCAACATCTCCTTTAAGGATTGGCACTAGTTTACCAGTCTTTTCGCTTATTTTTTCACCTACTCTGTTTACTCCTACATCAATTACACAAGCCCCTGGCTTTATCCATTCTGGTTTAACTAAATGAGGTACACCTGCTGCAACGATAAGTATGTCAGCGCGCTTGCAATGGGCCTCTAAATTTTTTGTGCCTGTATGAACAACAGTAACAGTTGAGTTTGCACCTTTGCCTTTCTGAAGCATAATTATAGCAATAGGCTTTCCCACAATATTAGACCTACCTACCACAACAACTTCAGCGCCTGATGTCTCAAAACCAGAACGGACTATTAGTTCCTGAATGCCTGCTGGCGTGCATGGAAGAAATCTTGCTTCTTCTCCCCCTATAACCATTCTGCCCACATTGATAGGATGAAAACAATCAACATCTTTATCTGGATCAATAGCTGTGATTATATGTTTTTCATTAATGTGTTTAGGAAGTGGAAGCTGAACAAGTATGCCATGTATCTTTGGATCCTTGTTATATTTATCAATGAGCATTAGTAGATTTTCCTCAGAAATATCTTCTGGCTGGTCATCCTGAATGGAGTAAAATCCAAGTTCATATGCTGTTTTCTGTTTGGCAGTTACATAACTGACAGAAGCAGGATTTTTGCCAACCAGAATCGTAACTAATCCAGGTACGACACCATACTTTTCCTTCATGTAAGTAACTTCTTGTTTGAGTTCCCCTTTAATCTGTGCTGAGATCTCATTGCCATTAATTATTTTTGCAGACATTACCTATTCCTCCTTAATTTTTTGATTTAATTTTTCTTTATTAACTCAAGCATCTCTTCACGGGTTGTCTGTTTTGTCCTGAATATTCCTCTTACTGCTGATGTTACAGTTCTTGAACCTGGTTTTTTTATTCCCCTCATACTCATACATAGATGTTCAGCATCTATGATTACCATACATCCTTTGGGTTTAAGTTTATTCATAATCAGATCAGCGAGTTGTGATGTTAATCTCTCTTGAACCTGTGGTCTGTTAGCAAAATATTCAAGAGCCTTTACTAATTCGCTTAAGCCAACTATCTTCTTAGATGGTATGTATGCGATATGAGCCCTTCCAATGAATGGAAGTAAATGATGTTCGCATACTGAATAAAAAGGTATATCTTTTAATAAGACCATTTCGTCATGGCTTTCACCTTCAATTGGCTTTAGCAAGTCTTCCACAGGTGATTTTAGACCTGAGAATATCTCTGAGTACATTCTTGCTACCCTATTGGGTGTATCTTTAAGCCCAGGTCTGTTTGGATCCTCTCCTATACCTTCAAGAATTAGCCTAACACCTTGTTCAATCTTTTTAATATCCAATATTGCCTCCCTATTTTAGTTCAGGCATTCAATAATTTTTTCATCAGTGATTATCATATCCATTTTTATATCATGGCTTAAAGAGGGAATCGCCTTTATAATCTGCTCTTCATATGCAAGACCAATTTTTTTATATATATGCATTTCTATAGCAGGGGATTTAATTTTTGCTAATAATTTATCATAAAAGCCCTTTCCATATCCTAATCTGTTACATTCATAGTCAAAGGCAACTCCTGGAACAATAACAAGATCTAATCTTTCTAATTCAATCCTTCTCTCTTCTGATACATCTGGCTCTAATATGCCAAGATATCCCTTGGAGAGCTCAGAGGTATCTTTTATCTGATATAAGAGTAATTCATTATTTTTTACATCAACCTTTGGCAGATAAATATCCTTAGATTTTGAGAGAGAGTATTTTATCAAATCAAAGGTATCAACTTCATTCCTGAAAGAGGCATAAAAAAGTATTCTTTTAGCATTTTTAAAAATCTGAAGCTCAACTAATGTATCCTTAATTTTTTCATCTTTAATTTTCTTGATCTCTTTAGGAATAGCATCCCTATAAGATAGAATTTGTTTTCTAATAGAAATCTTATCTATCATTTATTCATAAGTTCTTCAAGTCTGTTCTTTATTTCCCTGACCCTACTGACAATTTCTAAGGATTTTTCAAATGGAGATACACCGCTTACATCAGCATCCATAACAGATTGACTGAAATTAATAGCTCCGATAAAATTCATATCTTTTATATTTTCCTTGAGAAACTCTAAATCACTTTCATTTCTTACCTTGTTTGCTACGACAAATAACCTTTTTACCCCAAGGTCCATAGCCATCTCCTTGACTGTATTGGCAGTCTGTATGCTCCTTTGTCCAGGCTCTACAACTATTATAAATGCATCTACTGCCTCTGATGTACCCCTTGTAAGGTGTTCAATGCCTGCCTCCATATCCACAATTACAACTTCATCCCTTTCAATAAACAAATGCCTTATTAATCTTCTTAAAAGGACATTCTCTGGGCAATAGCATCCCGAGGCAGCAGCCTTTGATTTCCCCATCACAAGCAGTGTAATGCCATTAATCTTGTAACCTACCCCTTCAGGAAGGTCATCTACCCTGGGATTAAGCCTAAATATCCCACCCATTGTGCCTGGTTTTGCGCCAGTCCTTTCCTCAATGAGTTCAGGCATCTCTGATATTGGTATTATTTTTTCTATATCAGAGGGTTTTACCCCAAGAGCTTGGGCAAGATTTGCATCAGGATCAGCATCTACTGCAATAACCCTCTTACCATCCTTTGCAAATAGGTGACATAATACTGCTGCGAGGGTTGTCTTTCCAACCCCACCCTTGCCAGTGATTGCAATTTTCATAGTTAAAAATTATAGCATATCTTTTAACTGATTTGTTATTTGTGTTATCATTTCATATTAATGGATACAAAAAAGATTATAGAGGATGCAGAACATTATCTAATGAATACTTATAACCGCTTTCCTATTGTGTTGAGAAAGGGAAGGGGTATAAAGGTATGGGACATTGATGGCAAGGAATATTTAGATTTTGTAGCTGGAATAGCAGTTAATGTTCTCGGGCATTGTCATCCAAAAGTAGTAGTTGCTATTCAGAAACAGGCACAGAGATTACTTCATGTTTCTAACCTTTATTATAATGAACCACAGGTAAAACTCGCAAAATTACTTTGTTCAAATTCCTTTGCTGATAAGGTATTTTTTTGCAATTCAGGGGCAGAGGCAAATGAGGCTGCAATAAAATTAGCTCGTAAATATGCAAAAGATCATAAGGGCCATCATTGTTATGAAATAATTACTGCAATCGGGTCATTTCATGGAAGAACACTTGCTACTCTTACAGCAACAGGTCAGGAAAAATTTCAGAAGGGATTTGAGCCTCTCATGCCAGGATTCAGATACGTTCCATTTAATGACATTGACGCCCTTAGGAAATCTATAAATGAGCATACATGTGCAATAATGCTTGAACCAATTCAGGGAGAAGGTGGGGTGAAGATACCTTCAAATCATTATCTGAAGATGGTAAGGGATTTATGTGATGAGAATAATATCTTGCTTATACTTGATGAAGTTCAGACAGGAATGGGAAGAACAGGAAGGCTTTTTGCCTATCAACATTATGGAATAACCCCTGATATAATGACCCTTGCAAAAGGATTAGGGGGAGGTGTTGCTATTGGTGCAATGCTTGCAACAGATAAAGTAGCAGCATCTTTTCAACCAGGAAGCCATGCCTCTACTTTTGGGGGAAATCCATTGGCCTGTAAGGCAGCTATAGCAACTATTGAAACTATTCTTGAAGATGGCTTTATTTTAGATAATTGTAATAGAATGGGAGATTATTTTATAAATAGTTTAAATCAAATAAGGGATTATTATCCCGAAAAGATTATTGATGTTAGGGGAAAGGGATTGATTATCGGACTTGAATTGATTAGGGATGGAAGTCCAGTTGTTAAGGCCTGTTTTGAGAAAGGTATTTTAATAAACTGCACAGCAGGCAATGTGCTAAGATTTATACCGCCATTGATTATAGAAAAGAGGGATATTGATTACTTGATAGATTCGTTAGAAGAGATACTTAGTAAAATTTAAAATTAGGGGAAGATAGATGAAAAGGGATTTTCTTACTGTGTGGGATTTATCAAAAGAAGAGATAGAAAATATTATTAGGAGAGCTATTGAGATAAAGTCAGGTTTTGACACAAATAAATGTCCTCTGATAGGCAAAAGCATAGGACTCCTTTTTGAAAAGCCTTCCACTAGGACGAGGGTTTCCTTTGAGGTTGGCATATATCAACTCGGAGGACAGTCTATATATCTTAATCCTAATGAGATACAACTTGGCAGAGGTGAAAGTATTGCAGATACTGCAAGGACATTATCAAGGTATTTAAACGGCATTATATTAAGGACTTACTCCCATTCAAAGATTGAGGAATATGCAAGTTATTCATCAATCCCTGTTATTAATGGGCTTTCTGATATCCATCATCCTTGTCAGGTACTCGCTGACCTAATGACTATATTAGAAAAAAAAGGTAGATTAAAGGGGATAAAGCTTGCTTTTATAGGAGATGGCAATAATGTGGCAAATTCTCTGATTGAGGCTGCTGCTAGAACAGGCATTGATATTACTATTGCATGTCCTGAAGGGTACGAGCCAAATCCTGATGTCCTTGACAGGGCAAGGAGTGATGCTTTAGGTGAAATTATTATTCTCAGAAATCCAAAAGAGGCTGCTGGAATGGCAGATATAATCTATACAGATGTATGGGTAAGTATGGGACAGGAGCAAGAGGCTGAGAAAAAGAAAAGGAAATTTAGGGACTATCAGATAAATAATGCATTGTTACAATGTGCAAAAAAGGATGTCCTTGTCTTTCATTGTCTTCCAGCCCATAGGGGCGAGGAGATTAGCGATGATGTGATTGATGGACCAAAAAGTGTAGTTTTTGATCAGGCTGAAAACAGGCTACATACTGAAAAGGCTTTGTTGGAGTTTTTAATAAAATGAGGTCTGTTAAAGGCTTTTCAGCCACACCTGTTTTGCCTCTGTAAATGTTATCTTTACTGCTTATGGTAATATTTATTTGACTTGTAATCAATCTCTTTTATAAGATAATCAGTTAATTATTTATAGGGGAGGACATGTGATTATAGCAGTTGGTTCAGATCATGCAGGGTTAGAGATAAAGAATGAAATTATCTCAGTATTGAAGGAATTAGGTTATGAATATATTGACTATGGCACTAATACCCCCGAGTCAGTAGATTATCCTGATTTTGGTGAATTAGTGTCAGAGGCTGTTTCAACAGGTAAGGCAGACAAGGGAATACTTATTTGCGGAACCGGAATCGGAATGTCTATAGTTGCTAATAAATTTCATAATATTCGTGCATCTCTTTGTAATGAACTGTTTTCAGCAAAGATGTCACGGCTCCATAATGATGCAAATATTCTTGTTATAGGTGGAAGGATAGTAGGAAAGGATTTAGCAAAAGAGATAACTTATGTATGGCTTACAACCTCTTTTGAGGGTGGAAGGCATATTAATAGACTAAAAAAAATATCATTAATTGAAAAAAAGACAATAAAGGAAAATATTCCTTAGCCTTTGAATAAGATGATTATGGATATTGAGCATATTAAATCAATAGATCCTGAAATATATGAGGCAATCCTGAAAGAGACACAGAGAGAGCAAGAAAAAATACTCCTTATAGCCTCAGAAAATTATGCAAGCCTGGCAGTTCTGCAGGCACAGGGGTCAATCTTCACAAACAAGTATGCTGAGGGCTATCCTGGACGTAGATATTATGGTGGTTGTGAATATGCTGACCTTATAGAACAGCTTGCAATAAACAGGGCAAAGGAATTATTTGGTGCTGAACATGTAAATGTTCAGCCTCATTCTGGCAGTCAAGCCAATATGGCAGTTTTTTTTGCATTTCTTAAGCCAGGTGATACTATACTGGGAATGAATCTTGCTCATGGTGGTCATTTATCCCATGGCGCATCTGTGAATTTTACGGGGATGCTTTATAAAACTGTTTTTTATGGGGTCTCTAAAGAAACAGGTCTTATAGATATGGATGAAGTAAGGGACCTGGCAAAGAAACACAATCCAAAGATGATTATAACAGGCGCAAGTGCTTATTCAAGACAGATTGATTTTAAAACCTTCTCCAGTATTGCAAAAGAGGTTGGGGCATATCTACTAGCCGATATAGCTCATATAGCTGGATTAATAGGGGCAGGAGAGCATCCTTCTCCCATCCCCTATGCTGATTTTGTTACATCTACAACCCATAAAACCTTGAGGGGACCAAGAGGTGGTATAATCATGTGCAAGTCTGAATATGCAAAGGCGATTGATAAAATGATATTCCCTGGTATTCAGGGAGGTCCTCTTGTTCATGTGATCGCAGCAAAGGCAGTTTCTTTTAAGGAGGCCTTAACAGAGGAGTTTAGAGAATATCAGAAAAAGGTAGTAGCAAATGCAAAGACACTTGCATCATCACTTATGAATCTTGGCTTTAATATAATATCAGGCGGCACAGACAACCATCTTATGCTTGTAGACTTGCGCAATAAGAATATTACAGGTAAAGAGGCAGAGGAATTGCTTGACAAAGCTGGTATAACAGTAAATAAAAACTCTATCCCCTATGATGATAAACCGCCTACTATAACAAGCGGTATCAGGCTTGGAACTCCTTCTGTAACTACCAGAGGAATGGGTGAATCTGAAATGAAAGATATTGCTGAAATAATATATAATGTCATATGTAAAACAAGAGACCCTAAATCAGTAAGGGAAAGGATAAAGTCTCTTTGTGACAGATTCCCTATTTATAGACAATAAAAACTTAAATTTTACTATTTTCTGTAATTTACTATTTGCATTTGAACTATGAAATGTCCATTTTGTGGTAGCATGGAAGATAAGGTTATAGACTCAAGGATGAGCAAGGAAGGGGATGTAATAAGGAGAAGGAGAGAGTGTCTAAAATGTGACCAAAGATTTACCTCTTATGAGAGGGTTGAGGACCCACTACCTTTGGTGATAAAAAAGGATGGCCGTCGGGAGATGTTTGACAGACATAAGGTGCTAAGTGGCTTAAAAAAGGCTTGCGAAAAAAGACCTATACCTGTTGAAAAATTAGAAGAGATTGAGAATAGAATTGAAAAGAAACTTATCGGATTAGGTGTAAAAGAGATACAGAGTTCATGGATTGGCGAAGAGATTATGTCTGCGTTAAAAGAACTTGACAAGGTAGCCTATGTGAGGTTTGCCTCTGTTTATAGACAATTTAGAGATATAAACGAACTCATGGAGGAAGTAAAGGGGCTCTTTAATACAAAAAAATAATATAGATATTTGTGGAAAGAATTTATTTTTTTATTTTATACTTTTAGTAACTTTTTCTTTTCATCCTTTGGGGAGTCGTCCAACGGCAGGACGGCAGACTCTGGATCTGCTTATAGGGGTTCGAATCCTCTCTCCCCAGTCATGAATCACAATGATTAGTGATTGGTAAATAGTTATTA
>CAZIMB010000057.1:0-9437 GCA_964540275.1 uncultured Nitrospirota bacterium
AATTTTATCATAAATATTGATTTAATGTTAAGTTTTGTGGTATCTTTTTTAACTTAATTGAGTAAATAGTGATTAATATCTTAATAATAACTTAAAAACTTAGGAGGATAAAATTGCCAGGCAAAGCAGCACCAAAAAAAAATCTATCAAATCTTAAAAGAGTCAGACAGGCAGAAAAAAGGCGATTAAGAAACCAGTCTGCAAAATCAAAAATAAAGACCTATATTACCAAGTTAGAGTCTGCCATAAAAGAAAAGGATAAGGAAAAGGTTGAAAGCATATTAAAAGATTCTATCAAGATAATTAGCTCATCAGCTTCTAAAGGAATCATACATAAAAATACAGCCTCAAGAAAGATTTCAAGAATAACAAAGAAGGCAAATACAGTATTAGCCCATAACTAATAGTTAACATTTTTTCTTTATTGTCTATTTTGTATGGGCTAATAAATTAAGTAGCAATTCTTCCATTACAAAATTATGTGATCTCTTAATAGCAACGTCAGCCTCGTGTAATAACTGAAATATCTTTTTATATCCCCTTTTATTTTCATTAGTCTTTGAGGACATAGCTGTATATTGGTAGTTTAAAGCTCCTAACAATATTTGTGGTTCTGTATTTTTTGATAATTTTTCATAAATCCTGAATACCTCTTTTGCATCCCTTTTTTGCAAGGCATTGACTAAATCAAAGGCACTATAATTAATACCTGAATAAACTATCTCCCTAATATCATCTACATTTACAATATCTTTATTTAATGAGGAAAATTTCTCTATCTCCATATAAAGCATCCCAAGATCGTTCCCTACATAATTTATAAGATATTCTAATGCCTCATCAGTAAACTTTATCCCCTTTTTTTTAGCCTTCTCATTTAGCCACATTGGTATATCTTTTTCATAAATATTAACTCCTATGACCTTAATATTTTTGGCTGATAAACCTTCAAAGAGTTTTGGTGGTTTTCCTTCATAAAGCATTATAAATAGAGAACTTTTAGATGGATTCTTTAGATAATGTTCGAGTTTTTTTGAATCCCTTTTAGAAATTTTCTGTATATTCTGTATAATAACTACCCTTCTATCTGACAGGAAAGGTAGGGTATTCAAGATATCAATAATATGCTCAATCGGTTTATTATCATCAGGAGAGTTTAAATCAAATAGATCAAAATTAAAGGCATTTTCAGAAAAACTTTCCTTTATCTGCATTAATATGTCATACAACAGAAAATCCTCAGAAGAATAAAAAAGGTAGACAGAAGAAGGCATGCCCTTTGAAAGCTCTTGATGAAATTGTTTAATGCTCATCTCAATCTTAAAGAAAAGATTTTCTTAATCCAAATCTGTAAAATAAATTATTTAGCTTAGGATTTTGCTCTCATAGCTTCACTATATATAATAGATCTTGTTATTTCAAGGGAAATATCTTTAATTGCCCTATTTGTTGCTATCTCTTTATGCATAAGTATATCTTCAATCCTTCCTAATACATCAAAATAAGTTACAAAAGGTCTTCTAATATTAATAGGGATCCTTTCATTGGTTTTAGTATCTAATAGGATAAAATTTGCTTTGATAATTACCTCATATTCAGTCACTATAAGAGATTTCTCTGACAGGGGCTTTAAATCAAAACTAATAATACTTCCCTCGATCACATATCTTGATAATGGTTCAATCCTAAAACCATATTCCATAAATGTCTCTGTCAATATCCTTTGAAATTTATCCTGAAGCTTTGGTTCAACTGTCCTATTCTCTATCTTTCCTATTGATATACTATCAAATGGAAGATTTGCCTGCCTTTGAATTGAATAGCCACAGCCAAATAGAGCTATGAGTGACAAATGACAGGTGAAAAGAATAAATAAAAGACCTTTTTTAAAACATTTAAATCCTTGAATACTCACATTTTTCATTATTATCATCACTATTTAGCCTACTACTATATTTACAAGTTTGCCTTTTACAACTACTATTTTTTTTATCTGCCTTCCCTTAAGAGTTTCTCTTATCTTTTGATCTTCCAATGCCCTCTTTTTTGCCTCATCATCTGATAACCCAGTAGGCACAAGAATCTTTGCCCTTAATTTCCCGTTTATTTGAACTACAAGTTCTATCTCCTCTTCTTTTGCAAGATCCTCATCCCATACAGGCCATGGCTGCTCAAATATACTGTTTTTTTGACCAATAGCCTCAAACAATTCTTCAGCAATATGTGGTGCAAAAGGCGCGACCATGAGCAATGTATTTCTTATTGCAAAGTTGATTGCTGCTAAATCTTCCTCACTTTCTGGTTTAAAAGAGGACATCTCGTTCACTAATTCCATAAGGGCAGCAATTGCTGTATTAAAATGATAATCCCTTTCTATATCATAGGTCACCTTTTTAATTGTCTGGTGGGTCTTTCTTACGAGTGCAGAAGCGCGAAATTGAGAAAGCTCTGAAATTTGGAAGCTTGGAAGTGCAGAAGCAACTTCAGTTCTTTCATTCTTCTGTTCTCCTGCTCTATATTTATATACAATTCCCCATAACTTATTTAAAAATCTGTAAGCACCCTCAACACCTTTATCTGACCATTCAAGGTCCCTCTCAGGGGGTGCAGCAAAAAGGGAAAAGAGCCTTATTGTATCAGCCCCATATTTTTTTATAAGGGCATCTGGGTCAACCACATTCTTTTTAGATTTGGACATTTTCTCTACCCTGCCTCTTTCAACGCTATTTGCACACTTGATGCATTTATTGTCCTTTACCTCCTCTGGAAATAGCCACCCATGTTCAGGTCATCTCAATGTCTCTTTGCAAACCATGCCTTGTGTTAGTAAATTTGTAAAGGGTTCACTTATGTTCAATATGCCGAGATCTCTCATAACCCTTGTAAAAAATCTTGAATATAAAAGGTGTAATACAGCATGTTCAATTCCACCTATGTATTGGTCAACTGGCATCCAGTAATCAAAATATGCTCGAAAGCTCGGAAATTTGGAAGTGCGAAAGTCGTTATTTTTAATGCAGTAGGCAACAAAATACCATGAGGAGTCAACAAATGTATCCATTGTATCTGTCTCACGCCTTCCCTCTAAACCGCATTTTGGACATTTGACCTTTAAAAAATCCTCTGATTCAAGAAGAGGTGAACCACCTGTGCCAGTAAACTTTACATTCTCTGGAAGTATAACAGGAAGGTCTTTTTCTGGTACTGGTACAATGCCGCATGTGTCACAATATATTATGGGAATTGGAGTTCCCCAATATCTCTGCCTTGAAATGCCCCAATCTCTGAGCTTATAATTTATGGCAATCTTGCCAAAACCATTATCCTCAATAAATTTAGCAATCTCTTTTTTTGCATCCTCATTTTTTAATCCACTGAATCGTCCCGAATTTATAAGAATTCCATCTTCTTCAAATGCCTTTTCTCCTAACTCCAGACTACTAACTCCTGACTTTTCCTCTGGAACTATAACAACCTTTATTGGCAGATTATATTTTTTAGCAAAATCAAAATCCCTCTGGTCATGGGCTGGAACAGACATTATAGCACCTGTGCCGTATTCCATTAAGACAAAGTTGGCAACATATATAGGTATCTTTTCTTTTGTCAAAGGATTTATTGCATAATGGCCAGTGAAAAATCCTTCCTTATCCTCCATCTTCCCATATCTTTCTATTACACTCTTTAATTTATCTTTATCTGGAACCAATTTTTCTACAAGTGGGTGGGAAGGGGCAAGGCACATAAATGTTACGCCAAAGATTGTATCAGGCCTTGTAGTATAAATCCTTAACTTTTCATCCATTCCATCTATAGGAAAATCAACCTCAACACCTTCACTCTTCCCTATCCAGTTTTTCTGCATTGCAATAACCCTTTCTGGCCATCCCTTTAACTCATCACAACCCTGCAGCAATTCCTCTGCATAATGGGTAATCCTAAAAAACCATTGCTCTAACTCTTTTTGAACAACTAAACTGTCACACCTCCAACATTTGCTGTCAATCACCTGCTCATTTGCAAGGACAGTAGCACAGGAAGGACACCAGTTCACGAATGAAGCCTTTTTATAGGCAAGTCCTTTTTCAAAAAGCTTTAGGAAAAACCATTGATTCCATTTATAATATTCAGGACTGCATGTTGTTACCTCTCTATCCCAATCATAACTCAGTCCCATGCGATTTAGCTGTTTTTTCATATAATCTATATTTTCATAGGTCCATTTTGCTGGATGAACACCATGTTTAATAGCTGCATTCTCTGCTGGCAGTCCAAAAGCATCCCATCCCATAGGGTGTAGGACATTAAATCCTCTCATCCTTTTATAGCGGGCAATAACATCGCCTATAGCGTAGTTTCTTACATGTCCCATATGGATCTTACCCGATGGATAAGGAAACATCTCAAGGCAGTAGAATTTTTCTTTTGAGGAGTCTGTTTCTGTTTTATAGAGATTTCTGTCAGCCCAGTATTTCTGCCACTTAGATTCTATTTCCTGTGGATTATATTTTTCCTGCAAAACTATCTCCATTAAAATATTTTAGATTTCTGGCATTTTAAAATTTTATCCCGAAATCTGGAAATATTGCTGTAAGCAAGCTTATCTGATCTGTCAAGAGCATAACACCAAATGCTATTAATACAAACCCACTCGTTATCATTATTAATCTCATAAATCTATGAATCCTTCTGGTATATGTAAAAAAAACATTTATGACAAGGGTTGAAAGTATAAATGGCACTGCAAGCCCTAATGAGTATATAGCAAGGAGCTTTAATCCATAGGCTGCTGAAGCCTGAGAGGTTGCATAAATGAGTATAGAGCCGAGTATTGGTCCTATGCAAGGTGTCCATCCAGCGGCAAAGCTCATTCCTATAAGAAAGGATCCTATTATGCCAGTGGGACTCTTATGGATGTGAAAACGTTTATCCCTCATAAGAAAATCAAACCTTATAAAACCAGCTATAAAAAGTCCGAATATAATTGTGAGTATGCCTCCAAAAATCCTAAGATAATCTTGATAATCAAGCAAAAAACTGCCGAGAAATGAAGATGAAGCACCAAGGGAAATAAATATAGTAGAAAATCCAAATACAAAGGCAATAGTATTAGGCATTGTTCTAACAATTGTTTTTGATATGCCTTGAGAATGCCTGAGTTCATCCAGAGATATGCCTGTTATAAACGAGACATAGGCTGGCACAAGGGGCAGGACGCAGGGGGATAGAAATGATAAAAAGCCTGCTGCAAATGCCAATGCAAAAGATACATCCTTCATTTACTTGCCTTTCCTTATATAATCCCGAATTTCATTTGCAAACTTATGGAAATCATCAAGCCTTTTTACAGACTCCATAAATTTCCTCTTCATCCATTCCTTCATATGTAAGCATCTCTGTCTTTAACAACAAGTGTCTGCTTGTTTTTAAAGACCTGATGTCTGAGCATTGCAGATGCATTGTTCAATACTATTAAATCCACTTCTTTTCTTATAAGGCCTGACAAACTTATCAGATAATTTAAAAAGCAATAAATCAGAAGGTCTATTTTTCAGATAAACAGCTATATCAATGTCACTGCCCTTTTTCTGCCTGCCTGACGCGTATGAGCCAAACAATAATGCAAATACAACATTATCATCCTTTTCAAGAATCTCTTTTATCTTCTCTATTTCTTTTATATCTACTGTCTGCCGCATTCTTCCTGCCCACCCTTTATCTTCTCAATCGCATGAGGAATAACATCTAAGATTACTTCTAAGTTTTCCCTTACTGCAATTGGGCTTCCCGGAAGATTTATTATCATTGTCTGCCCTTTCACCCCTGCCACTGCCCTTGAAAGCATAGCCCTACTTGTCTTTTTTAGACCTTCCAATCTCATCGCCTCTGCAATCCCTGGAATCTCCCTTTCTATTACCTCTAATGTTGCCTCTGGGGTTACATCCCTTGGAGAAAGGCCTGTACCACCTGTTGTTAATATAAGGTCAACCCTGTTTATATAATCAAGAAGCTTCTGTTTTATTAAATTTTTTTCATCAGGCAGGATATCATAATACTTAACAATTCCAATATCTTTTAGCATCTCTTTAATAACCATACCGCTTTTGTCTTCCCTTTCCCCTTTTGATCCCTTATCACTCAATGTAATAATTGCGATAGTAATCATCTGACTTATTAATATTCCTCAATCTGTTTCCGCTTCTTTATCTCTATAGGCTCTCCTACAGCTATTTTACCGCCTTTCAATATCCTTACAAATATTCCCTCTTTTGGCATAACGCAATCACCTGCCTGATAATATATAGCACATCTTGTATGACATTCCTTTCCAATTTGGCTGACCTCTGCAATTACCTCTTTACCAAGCCTCATCCTTGTCCCAATAGGCAACAATAGGAGATCTATTCCCTCTGTAGTTATATTCTCTGCAAAGTCCCCTGGTTTTACATCAAGCCCAGCTTCCTGCATTTTTTTGATGCTCTCAATTGCAAGAAGGCTTACCTGTCTATGCCATTCTGAAGAGGCATGGGCATCTCCTTGAATACCATAATCCTCATTTATAAATGCCTCCTTAACAGGCCTTTTCTTTATTCCCTTTTTGTCGCTAATATTTATAGAGACAATTTTTCCTATTGTTTTTTCAGACATTTCAGTTCTCTAATAAGAATTTAGTATTTTTTAAAATAACACAACTAATCAATATATGTCAGCAAAAACCATAATCAGGCAAAGCAGGCACGGTAATTACCATTATTGAATTATTCCACCACCTAAGACAATGTCTCCATCATAAAAAACAGCACTCTGTCCTGGTGCAGGCGCCCACTGAGGCTCATCATATATAACCTTTACATGATCATCATTAAGAAGAATAATAGAGGCAGGCTCATCCTTCATCATAGAACGGACCTTGACAGAAGCCTGAAACTTCTTCCAAGCCTCTGCACTCACATCCTTCCGCACCTTCGATCTTCTTATTAGCCAGTTAATATCCTTTACTTCAAACTCCCTTATCATTGCAGTCTCTCTTGGGCCAACATATATAGCATTTTTTGAGGCATCAATCTTAACTACAAACAAAGGCTTTCCCGATGCTATTCCGAGCCTCTTTCTCTGGCCGATAGTATAAAGATGCAAGCCCTTGTGCCTTCCCAAAACTTTGCCCGACTCAATATCAATAATGTCACCTTCTTTATTTTCTATAAGATTTTCAAGAAATCTGAAGTAATTCCTGTCTTCAATAAAACATATCTCCTGACTCTCAGGCCTCTTTGCAGCAGGCAGATTAAGACCTCTTGCAATCTCTCTTACCTCGTCCTTTGTCATTTCACCAAGTGGCAGGATTAGTCTGTTTAGCTCTTCCTGCCTTAAAACATAAAGCACATAAGACTGGTCTTTCTTTGCATCTATGCCTTTTTTTAATAACCATTGAAATTGACCAGATTCTAACCTCGCATAATGGCCAGTAGATATAAAATCAGCACCCTTTTCATCTGCTATCTTCAAGAGATGGGGAAACTTTATATATTTATTACAAAGAATACATGGATTTGGTGTAATCCCTTTTGAATAAGCCTCAATAAAAGGCTCTATTACATGCACCATGAATTCATCCCTTAAATCTACTGCAGTATGCCTTATGCCAATATGTTCAGCAGTCCCTCTTGCATCATTTATAGCCTCTATAGAACAGCATCCTGTAAATGTCTTTTTTAGCCTCGCCTCATAAAGGATAAAGCTCACCCCTTCTACTTCATATCCCTTTTTCCTCAGAAGATATGCGGTTACAGATGAATCAACTCCACCGCTCATGCCAACTATTACTTTTTTCATATTTTATTATAATACTATTGATCTATGCCTGATTTATATCTGGCTGTCATCTTCCTCATACTCAGAAAGGATAAATGAGTCCAACATCAACTCTTTTACAAAGCTCATATATGCCCTTTCTCCCTCAGGACATCTGCTATATCAGGTAGACCGCTTTTTCTCCTATAATAGTTGTCTGTGCACCTGTTTATCTTTCCCTCTATATTCAGCTTACAATTGCCGTCAAAAGTTATATTTGCTCTGGCGGGATATTATCAGGTCTGTAGGCAGTATGATATATTACTTTCAACTTTTTTAGCCTTTCTTCCACATGGGGATAGAGGATAAGTTCCTCCACTTCAAATTCCTCAAAGGCAGGATCTATTGCCTTTAGCCTTTTTCTTAATGCCTTTATGTTTTCAGGAGGGCTAAAGCTTATCATGCATGCAGGATGGGTCCTTACTCCATGGTGCACAAGATTTTCAAGTGCTCTAATCTGTAAATCAAAGCCTTCTGGAATAGCACCTGTGAGTCTTGAGAATTCCTCATTGCATGTGCCTTTCAGACTCACCCTCACATGCAGATTTTTGAATCTTGATAAATCCTTTGCATATTCCTCATCCTTACCTATAAGTATGCCGTTTGTTTCAAGTATGAATAGATATTTTTTATCTATTAATTCAAGAATATTTATAAGATGATCTCTGCAGATAGTTGGCTCATTGCCGCTAATACGCATTTGATTAAGGCCCTTCTTTTCTGCAATTCTCTTCAGTTTGCTCGCAACATCTTCTGGAGAATAAAATTGTCCATGCTCAACAGGTTTTGTGACAATATTCCATGCCCAGCAGAATATGCACCTCAGACAACATCCAACACAGTCTGCAGTAGATATGCCTCCATAAAATCTTGATGGCCTAAAACGGTAATATTTTCTCAGGTCATCTTTACAGACATCCTTTTTAGTCAGTTCAGCAAGTATGACAGGATCAAACATATCAATCCTCTGAAATTAATGTACTGAGCTCATGTCTGCATATGTTACAGAAACCAGGTCCCTTTCTGTCCGTATCTCTTAGGCTGTTAGAAAAATACATTATGCATTTTGGATCAAAACAGTGGCCAAGGCCGTAAGTATGGCCGATTTCATGAATAGCCTCTTTGATAGCCCTCTTATGAAAGATGTCCCTATCAGGTTGAAGTCCGTAGAATTCCTGACGAAGTCTTGCGAGGCCTATAACAGCTACCCCTTCTAATATGTCTGCCTCTCCAAATACAAAGTTGAGTTCAGAAACATAAAGATCTCCATCAATTACGCCAAGTACCCTGTGAAATTCTCTCTTCTTAAGACCTTTCAATCTTCTAAGAATCCTAGTAGAGTGGTATTGCCTTCGTTTATTATTATACAAATCATATGGTAATGGCATTTGCTTGCCAATTTCGACCTTAAATTGAAAAGTCTTTTCAAGTGCATCTGCTATGTCTTTAAGAACTGCTTCATCAATAACTCCTATAGGGATTATAAGTAATTTCATAAAATAATCATATAATGTCTTCAGTTCTCATCAACATTACACTATGTTTAGCCGCTTAGGCTGGATCACATGATAAGTTACTTTTGCTTA
>CAZIMB010000058.1:0-9327 GCA_964540275.1 uncultured Nitrospirota bacterium
CATCAATAATGGATAATACATTATTTGGAGGTTATGATGTAAAATAAAAATAACTATGCCTAAAACCAAAAAATATGACCTTATTATAGAGAGATGCAATAGGGCTATAGAAATAAACCCAAATGATTATATCGCCTATAAAGATAGAGGTAATGCCTATTATAAAAAGGGATGCTATGAGCTTGCAATAGCTGATTATACAAAATCAATAGAGAT
This sequence comes from uncultured Nitrospirota bacterium, assembly GCA_964540275.1. GTDB lineage: Bacteria > Nitrospirota > Thermodesulfovibrionia > Thermodesulfovibrionales > Dissulfurispiraceae > CAZIMB01. The sequence goes on from CAZIMB010000058.1 coordinate 217, forward strand.
AAGACCTGACTTTGTTGTTGCCTACAATAATAGGGGAAATGTATATCAGGAGATGGGGCTATTTGACTTGGCTATTGCTGATTATAATAAGGCTATAGAGTTAAATCCGAGAAATGGCATGCCCTATAATAATCGTGGCTTTGCCTATCTCTTAATTAAGAAATATGATGAGGCTGAAAGGGACCTCAGAAAATCCCTTGAACTAAACCCAAATAACATCTATGCCCTAAATAGTATGGCTGAGTTATATGCAGCAAAAAATAATGCTGAGGAGGCCTGTAAATGGCTACAAATGGCTATAGATAAGGGGTATAATAATTGGTATTATATCAAGAAATCAAAGACTTATGATAATATTAGGCGGGCTCCATGTTTTAGAGAGATTATATTAAAGATAATATTAGGCATTACAAAGGCTAAATCCTGAGGAATTAAAATAAAGATATTTTAAAAAGGCACTTAAAACACCTAAATCTAATTCCTGCCAACAGAATAATAATTAAATCCTAATGCCCTCATCTTTTGGGGTTCATAAATATTTCTTAAATCAAAGAAGTAGGGTCTTCTAATAAGGGATTTAATCTTCTCAAGATCGAGATTTCTGAACTGATTCCACTCGGTGATAATTACAACTGCATCTGCCTCTTTACATGCATCATATGCATCTTTGCAATATGTTATATTAGGTAAAATAGCCTTCGCATTATCCATTGCTACGGGATCATATGCCCTTATACCTGCCCCCTCTTTTATAAGGCTCTGAATTATGTATATAGCAGGAGCCTCTCTTACATCATCTGTATTTGGCTTAAATGAAAGTCCAAGCACAGCAATTGTAATACCATTAAGGGGATTATTCTTACTTGCCTCGCCTTTGCCTTGTCCTAAGAGGCCGGATTTTATTTTTTCTACAACAAATTGCTTCTGTCTTTCATTCGCCTTTATAGCTGAATCAACAATTCCGAGATAAACACCATGTTCCTTTGCCATGTTTAGTAATGCCCTTGTATCCTTAGGAAAACATGAGCCTCCAAATCCAGGACCTGCATGGAGAAATTTTGATCCAATCCTTGCATCAAGACCCATTCCTTTTGCTACTATGTTGACATCTGCTCCGACCTTTTCGCAAAGAGTAGCCATCTCATTAATAAAGGATATCTTTGTGGCGAGAAATGAATTAGAGGCGTATTTTATAAGTTCTGCTGTCTCTATATTTGTTATCACAAATGGTGTCTCTATGAGATAAAGGGGTCTATAAAGATCTCTTAATATTGCTCTTGCCTGCTGGCTTTCTGTGCCAATTACGACCCTGTTTGGACGCATGAAGTCTTCAATAGCAGAACCTTCTCTTAAAAACTCGGGATTAGAGGCTATATCAAAGTCTATCTCTTCCTTAAGATTCTCAGAAATTATCTGCCTTATTCTATTTCCTGTTCCTATGGGGACCGTACTTTTTGTAACAATAACCTTATAGCTTTTGATATGTTTTGCAATTTCCTTTGCGACCTCATCTATATATCTCAAATCTGCTGATCCATCACCCCTTGGAGGTGTTCCAACTGCTATAAAGACTACAAGGGATTCCTCTATAGCCTCTCCAATTTTTGTAGTAAAATTAAGCCTTTCTTGTTTGATATTTCTCTTTACAAGGTCCTCAAGGCCTGGCTCATAAAAGGGTATAATGCCTTGTTTTAAACCCTCTATCTTTTTCTCATCCTTATCAATGCATGTTACAAAGACCCCAAACTCAGCAAAACATGCACCTGTTACAAGACCTACATAACCTGTTCCAATAATTGATATATGCATAAGATTCTCCTAATTAGAATTGAATAATTTTATGGATTTCTTAATCTATATAGAAGACCGTTATACAAACTTGACATGTATATAATAATACATTGATAATTAAGATTAAATCAATTTTCTATTTATTTTTTAAAAGGGGGCCTATTTGAAAAGGGTATTGAGCGGAATGCAGCCGAGCGGAAGGCTTCATATCGGCAATCTTGTAGGTGCATTAAGAAATTGGGTAAACCTGCAGGATAAATATGAATGCTTTTATTTTGTAGCAGACTGGCATGCACTTACTACTGGCTATGCAGATCCATCTTCTATCAAAGAGAACTCTAAGGATATGCTCATTAATTTTATTTCTGCAGGTCTTGATCCTGAAAAATCAACCATATTTATACAATCAATGGTTCCCCAGCATGCAGAATTACATCTTCTGCTGTCAATGATTACACCTATTGGCTGGCTTGAGAGGGTTCCAACATACAAAGAGAAACAGGAGCAACTTAAAGATAGAGACCTTTCAACATATGGATTTCTTGGCTATCCAGTTTTACAGACAGCAGATATTATTATTTATAAGGCTGAGTATGTGCCTGTAGGAATTGACCAGTTTCCACACCTTGAGATTTCAAGGGAGATTGCGAGAAGGTTTAATTACCTTTATAACAAACAGGTCTTTCCTGAGCCTGAGGGATTGCTAACAGAATTTCCAAAGGTCCCCGGACTTGATGGGAGGAAGATGTCAAAGAGTTATGACAATGCAATTTATTTAAGCGATCCTCCAGAGGTTGTTGAAAAAAAGATCCTGACAATGATGACTGATCCTGCAAGAAAGAGAAGAACAGATATGGGAGAACCAGAATTATCCCCTGTTTATCAACTCCATAAGATATTTTCTTCCCAAGAGGAACTTGATGAGGTTGCCCATGGTTGCAGGACTGCTGGTATTGGTTGTATAGATTGTAAAAGGGTATTAATAAGAAATGTATTTAAGGCACTTGAACCAATATGGGAAAAAAGAAGGGAGCTTATGGATAAATCCAGTATGTTAATGGATATTGCGAAAATGGGGAGTCAGAAGGCACAAATTGTAGCAGAAGAGACATTACAAATTGTAAGAGAGACAATGGGGATAGGATACTATCTATAATATAATCTATGGGATATATAGAGGAAATTAAAAGGCTTGAGGAATTAGATAAAAGGTATATATGGCACCCCTTTACACAAATGAAGGAATGGCTTCAGGAAGAGCCGATAATAATCACAGAGGGGAAAGGGTGTTTTTTAAAGGATACATATGGAAGGTGGTATCTTGATGGGATATCCTCTTTATGGGTTAATGTTCATGGCCATAGAAAAAGGGAGATAGATGAGGCTATCAAGGCCCAGATTGATAAAATATCCCACTCCACTTTACTCGGTCTCTCAAATATTCCATCAATAGAGTTGGCAGAGAGGCTTATAAATTGTGTTAATACATCTCTATTTATTGACAATAAATCCGGATCACCTCCTAGGCTTACAAAGGTTTTTTACTCAGACAATGGATCAACATCTGTAGAAATAGCCTTGAAGATGGCTTTTCAATACTGGGTTCACAAGGGTGTAAAAGGAAGGGACAAGTTTTTATCTCTAAAACATGCATATCATGGAGATACCATAGGCGCTGTCAGTGTTGGAGGAATAGATATATTTCATAATATATTTAAACCCCTTCTGTTTAAGACCTTTCAATCGCCATCGCCATATTGTTATCGTTGTGATTTAGGTGAATCCTATCCAGAGTGTAAACTGGCATGTTTAAGGAAAATGGAAGATATCCTTAAAATGCATTCAGATGAGATAGCAGCTGTAATTGTAGAGCCAATTGTTCAAGGTGCTGGAGGGGTGATTGTATGGCCCGAGGGTTTTTTAAGGGGTGTAAGGGAATTGACAAATAAATATAACCTCCTTTTGATTGCCGATGAGGTTGCAACTGGTTTTGGTAGAACTGGAAGGATGTTTGCCTGCTGTCATGAGGGTGTTATACCTGATATTTTATGCCTCTCTAAGGGGATAACTAATGGTTACTTGCCACTTGCTGCAACTATTACCAATGATGAAATCTACAATGCATTTTTAGGTGATTTTAAGGAATTAAAGACCTTCTTTCATGGTCACTCTTATACAGGTAATCCATTGGCATGTGCAGCTGCTATTTCAAACCTTGATCTCTTTGAAAAGGAGAAAACCTTAGAGAATATGCAGCCAAAGATATCCATACTTGAGCATAAGCTCAAAGAGATTGCTGAAATACCGATAGTTGGCAATGTCAGAAATAAAGGGCTTTTTGCAGGGATTGAACTTGTGAGAGATAAATCCACAAAGGAACCATTTCCATTAGAGGCAAAAATGGGATGGAAGGTGGTTTATAAGGCAAGGGAAAGATCTGTTTTATTAAGACCACTCGGCAATGTAGTTGTTATAAATCCGCCCTTATGTATAAGCAATGAAAACCTGAATCAATTAATGGATGTGATAAGGGACTCTATAGCTGCCTTCGTTTAAATACAAGAGTCTTTATCTATCCTAATGGCTGTGGCGCTTTATATAATATATATCCCTAAAGCCCCATATGTTCCCAAGGATTTTCTCATTTTGTCGGTTAATTACATAGAGGATGAATGCCCCTATCCGATGCTTAATACCTATACATAGGTGATTCAACTTGTTTATATTTACAAGGCCTATCTAATGCCAATAAAAATAATTAAGAATGCCGAAAGTGGTAAAATAAATAATGTATGGCTATAAGGGAAGATCAGTAAGGATTGATCTTACAAATAATGAAATCTCTGTCTTTAATACCCCTGAATGGCTATGCAATGAATACATTGGTGGAAGAGGCTTTGGGGTAGCCTTAATTGGTGAAAAAATTAAGGAAGAATATAACTCACCTGAGATGCCCCTAATCTTTGCTACAGGTCCACTTGTAGGCACACCATCACCAACATCTGGAAGGATGTCAGTAATATCCCGATCACCACTTACAGGAACCATATTTGATTGCTCTGTAGGAGGAAGATTTGGTACAGAGTTAAAAAAGTCAGGTTATGACTATATTGAGATTGTTGGTGCCTCTGACAGATGGGTTTTCTTAAATATAGAGGATAATGATATCTCTCTAAAAGATGCCTCTAATCTTTATGGAAAAAACATATCTGAATTAAAAGATATTTTTGGAGGCAGGGCCGCTTATGCAGCTATTGGGATAGCAGGAGAGAAAGAGGTAAGATTTTCATCTATTGTCTTTGACGGTCATTATTGTGCTGGCAGGGGTGGGCTTGGTGCTGTAATGGCAGCTAAGAGGTTGAAGGCTATAAAAGTAAAGGGAAGTGGAGATATTGCTGTAGCAGACCCCAAAGGGCTTAAAGAGGCAAGAGAAGATGTAATGAGGCTACTAAGGGCATCACCTGCGGTTTTTGGTGAGTTCGGTCTTTCAGAATACGGGACAGCAGCACTTGTTGATCTAATACATGCAAGGAGAATGGAGCCCACTGAGAATTTTAAAAAGACCTTGTTTCCAGATGCCCCAAAATATTCTGGCTATAGTATGAAGACCTATTTCAATCCAAAAAAGGCAGGCTGTGCAGGGTGCCCTATCCTTTGTAAAAAGATAGGATCCGGTGGTGAGGTTATTCCAGAGTATGAAAGTGTATCACATTTTGGCGCCTTAAATGGGTGTGCCGATATATCTGCAATTGTAGAGGCAAATAGGATCTGCAATGATTTTGGATTAGACACAATAAGCGCTGCATCAACTATTGCATGTTACTCAGAGATAAATGAAAAAAAGATATCCCCAACAGAAATGCTGGAGATACTTGTCAGCATAGCGACAAGACAAAAGGGTATAGGAGATGCCCTTGCTGAGGGCTCATTTAGATATGCATCATCAATGGGGCATCCTGAATTGAGTATGTCTGTAAAGGGCCTTGAACTTCCTGCATACGACCCAAGGGGTGCCTATGGGATGGCTCTGGCTTATGCCACATCAAACAGGGGAGGATGCCATCTAAGGGCATACCCAATAGTCCATGAAATATTAAGAAAGCCCGTTGCAACTGATAGATTCTCCTTTGATGGTAAGGCGAGGATAATAAAGATAGCAGAGGACCTGAATGCTGTAGTTGACTCATTGACTGCCTGTAAGTTTGTATTCTTTGCAGTAAGTCTTGAGGAGTATGCAAAGGTCATTACCGCAGTGACAGGTAAGCAATACGATGTCCAGTCTTTGCTTAAGATAGGTGAAAGGATCTGGAATCTTGAGAGGAGATTGAATGGGATGAATGGTTTTAACAAATCCCATGATGACTTGCCAGAGAGATTTTTCAAGGAAGAGGGATCATCAAGCGATAATATTCGCATTCTTCCTATAAATAGAGAAGAATTTTTGAGGGCAAGGGATAATTATTACAAGATAAGGGGATATAATGAGGCATCTGATAGAAAAATATCTTAATAAGCTTCAATCCCAAGGCCTTGCAAACAAAGAGAATGTTGTTTTTTTAGCCCAAGATGCCGAGATTGTATCAAATAAGCCTATCAAGGATGATGTCCTGAAGTTAAGCAGGGTTTTTGAAAATATGAATATCAATACTATCCTTTTTTCAGAGCCTTTAGAACCTTATAAAGGTATTATTAATGAGATCACCCGATATGATTATTTATGCAAAGAAGAAAATAAAATCATACCAATGGACTGCGAGACAAGAACTTTTTTCCATGATATTCCTGTTATTGATGAATTATCTCCAGGTGAAATAACAAGGGCCTTATCCCATAGAAAATCAGCAATTATCAGGAATAAAGGGATTGTGACATATGGGACTGTTACACCTGAGCAGGCATTTGTATCATTCAGTTCCACATGCTTTTCCACATTCATCAAGTATTTTTTTGATAGCCTCATATATTTTGAGAAACATTATTCAGAGGGATTAGTGCTTGATGAAACCTATATAAAAAATTTTAACGAGATAATTCATAGTCTTCAGCCTTTGCCAGAGAGCTTTAGGCCTTTGACTTCAAAATCCCCAGAATGTGAAGATGATGTTATCAAGATGCTTTCAGAGGCAGGCAGGGCAGTTGTTGAATGCAGACTTGTAGATTCCTATTTTGGAAATATTTCTTACATATATAAAGATAAAATTTACATTAGCCAGACAGGCAGTTCAATGGATGAGCTTGAATGCTCTATTGATGCTGTTCCATTAGATGGATCATCCTCTGTGGGAATAACTGCATCCTCTGAATTGTCTGCTCACAAAAGGATTTATGAAGAGACAGGTGATAATGCCATACTTCATGGTCATCCAAAATTCTCTGTTATTATGTCTCTGTATTGTGAAAAAAGGGATTGTGAATATTACCATTCAAGGGATGTCTGTCATAAGTCTTGCAGACAGAAAAGGTATATAAGGGATATCCCTATTGTATCGGGAGAGATAGGAACAGGACCTACAGGACTAATGAATACGGTTCCTAAGAAAATGAAGGAAGGTAAGGGTGTTATTGTTTATGGTCACGGGGTCTTTACATCTGGAAGGGATGATTTTCAAAGACCTTTTAATATGCTTATAAATATTGAGAACATCTGTAGAGAAGAGTATTTTATTAAAGTCAATAATATTATTTTATGAATACCCTTTTTAAAAAAGATTATTTAATACTGATTTTAATAGCTATAATCTTAATATTTAAGACTTATGAAAGGAACATTGTATGGAATGATAAATTGAGCCTTTGGAAAGATGTGGTTGAAAAGTCTCCTTATAAGGCAAGGGGGCATAATGACCTTGGTAATGCCTATAGAAATAAGGGTCTGACAGAAATGGCTATAAAACATTACGAGATAGCCCTTAATCTTAACCCTGAGTATGCTGATGCCTATGTTAATATTGGCAATGCTTATCGTGACGTGGGACAAGAGGAAAAGGTAGAAGAATATTATTTAATGGCGATTAGATTAAACCCATCCTTAATAGAAGCACATAATAATTTAGCACTTATTTATGCAAACAAAGGGATTATAGATAAGGCAATATATCATTATAAATATGCCATAAGTTTAAATCCCTTTTTATCAGAGCCCCATTTTAATCTTGGGCTTACTTATCTTAAAATTAATGATGTTGGTAATGCAATATTAGAATTTGAAAAGGCAATGACATTAAATCCAGATCACCCTTATGCTCGATCATTTATTGAGTATCTTTATAATCAAAAAAACTTTAAACCTTAAAGTGGGCGAACTCCTTTGCTATTCTATCAAGAATGCCATTGATAAAGGCAGATGATTCCTCTGTAGAATATACCTTTGAAATCTCTAATGCCTCATTAATAACCACTTTTGCAGGTATATCTTTTTTGTATAGGAGTTCAAATGTGGCTAATCTCAGGATATTTCTATCAATACAAGCAATCCTTGAAAGCTTCCACTTTTCTGTAACCTGCTGGATTATTGAGTCTATCTCTTTGAGATTTTTTAATGTACCTATGATAATAGATTCTGAATATGCCTTTATATCCTTATCCTTTTCGCCTATATCTTCCCAGAAGAGCCGAAGGTCATCATTTATCCATGAGAGATCTGAATTTCTTGAAAGACCCTTGGAAGTATTCATAAAGTCGATTCTGTAAAGGAATTGAAGGGCATACTCCCGTGCCTTTCTTCTTTTCATATCTTTTTAAGCACCTGCGCCATCTCAATTGCTGTAATAGCAGCATCCCAACCTTTATTGCCAGCCTTTGAGCCAGCCCTCTCAATTGCCTGTTCAATTGTGTCAGAGGTAATAATGCCAAATGATATAGGTATGCCTGTTTCAAGTGAGGCTGCTGCGATACCCTTTGATACCTCAGCGGCAACATATTCAAAGTGTGGTGTAGATCCCCTTATCACCGTACCAAGACATATGACAGCATTATAGTTGCCCTTTAATGCCATTTTTTTTGCAACAAGGGGTATTTCAAAGGAACCTGGCACTTTTACTACATCAATATTCTCTTTCTCTGCCCCATGTCTGATAAGCGCATCTATTGCGCCTTCAAGTAGCTTGGATGTTATAAAGTCATTAAATCTGCTTACAACAATGCTAAATCTTAAGCCCTTAGCCTGAAGTTCTCCTTCTATGACCCTCATCTTCCCTCCTTAAAATATTCTTTAATTAAAATGGGAGATAAAAATGTTGAAAGTTGTCATATAGTGTAACATAACTTAGGAAATCAAGACACATTATATTGTTGATATAAAAAATTATTCTCAAAATATTG
>CAZIMB010000059.1:0-8680 GCA_964540275.1 uncultured Nitrospirota bacterium
TTTTATTTAGATTTTCCATAGGGGCTGTTTTTTTTTATCAATTGTAGTAAAATTATCTATAATTCCTTTTTAAAATAAGGAGGTTTTATGAAAGAAGAGGAGATTATTGAGATCCTAAAAAAAGAAAATGAGGAGTTTAGACGTATTTATCAAGAACATAGAGAGCTTGATAGCCAATTATCAGAACTAAACAAAAAAGCCCATTTAACCCCTGATGAAGAGATAGAAATAACAAGATTAAAAAAAGAAAAGCTCTATAAAAAAGACAGGATTGCCGAGCTTATAAGGTTATATAAAAAAAAGCATGCTTTAAATTAGAATCTTTATTTTTAATGATTAAATAAAATTTTTGGTGCAAAATAAGAAACGAAAGGATATTTTATGCCTACAAGAAGCAAGACCATAAAAACAGGAGTAGAAAGAACCCCACACAGGGCTCTACTTTATGCAACTGGCATCCCAAAAAGTGAAATGGATAAGCCTTTTATAGGGATTGCAACCAGTTTTACAGATATTATTCCAGGACACATCGGAATGAGAGACCTCGAGAGATTCATAGAAAAAGGGGTTCATACTGGCGGAGGTTATCCATTCTTTTTTGGTATACCAGGTATATGCGATGGCATAGCTATGGGACACAGAGGAATGCATTATTCACTGCCCTCAAGAGAGTTGATAGCAGATATGGTAGAAACCATTTCAGAGGCTCATCAGTTAGACGGCCTGATACTCCTTACGAACTGTGATAAAATAACACCTGGCATGCTCATGGCTGCTGCAAGATTAAACATTCCTAGCATTGTTGTAACTGCTGGACCAATGCTTTCTGGGCACTATAAAGGAAGAAGGCTTAATCTAACCTCTGATACTTTTGAGGCTGTTGGTAAATTTAAAAAGGGTTTAATTAATCAAGAAGAGTTAGAGACCCTCGAGATGTGCGCTTGTCCAGGGGCTGGCTCCTGTCAGGGAATGTACACAGCTAATACGATGGCCTGTATTACAGAATCCATTGGCATGAGCCTACCTGGTTGTGCCACTACACCTGCTGTACATGCACAAAAAAAGAGAATCGCCTTTGAAAGTGGAGTCAGAATAGTGAATCTAATCAAAAAAAACATTACCCCAAGAAAAATAATGACCAGAAAGGCCTTTGAAAATGCTATTCGGGTAGATCTTGCCCTCGGAGGTTCTACAAATACAGTTTTGCATCTCCTCGCAATAGCCCATGAGGCAAATGTTGATCTACCTATAGAAATCTTTGATGATCTTAGCAGAAAAACTCCCCATATCTCCAATATGATCCCAGGCGGAGAGCATTATATGGAGGATCTGCATTATGCAGGAGGTATCCCTGCTGTTTTAAAGGTATTAAAGGACATGTTACATCCTAATCCCACAGTTTCTGGGAAAAATATCATAGATATTGCTGAATCAGCATCAGTATTTGATGAGAATGTCATCAGGCCGCTGAACAAGGCTTATCATAAAGAAGGGGGTATAGCAATTCTAAAGGGTAATCTTGCGCCTGATGGAGCAGTAGTAAAACAGACTGCTGTCAGTAAAAATATGATGAGGTTTGAAGGAACTGTCAAGGTATTCGATTCAGAGGAAGAAGGTTTGAAGGCAATTATAAATGGTAATATTAAGCCTGGAGATGCAGTAGTAATTAGATATGAGGGACCAAAAGGAGGACCAGGCATGAGAGAGATGCTTGCACCTACCTCTGCTATCACAGGAATGGGTTTAGGTGAGTCTGTGGTGTTATTAACTGACGGTAGATTTTCTGGAGGTACCCGTGGGCCATGCATAGGGCACATTTCTCCAGAAGCCATGGAGGGAGGACCAATAGCTATCCTCAGGGATGGTGATAAGATCAGAATAGATATACCAAAAAGAAAAATAGATGTCCTTCTCTCTGACGAGGAGATTAAAAAAAGGCTTTCACAGTGGAAGGCGCCTGAACCAAAAATTACACATGGTTATCTCGCGAGATATGGAAAGATTGTAACTTCTGCCTCAACTGGTGCTATAATGAAAGATAAATTTTAGTAATCACTTTGCGGGCGTAACTCAGTGGTAGAGTGTCAGCTTCCCAAGCTGAAGGTCGCGGGTTCAAATCCCGTCGCCCGCTCTTTAATCCAATTATAAAATATGAATAAACTGTCCTATATATTTATCCTACTTGTAATTTTTATACCATTAAAAGTAACTGCCCATATTTATGAGCTTCCAAAGAATACTAAAATCATAGGGAAAAACAATTATTACATGGCTAAGGATAATGAATCTCTTATAGAAATAGCTCGGCAGTTTGGTTTAGGTTATAATGAGATTGTTGACGCAAATCCTAATATAAATCCATTTCTTCCCGGTCCCAAAAGCCCTGTAAAAATACCTACATCATGGATATTGCCAAATGTAGACAAATATGAAGGAATTGTCATAAATCTTTCAGAATTAAGGCTTTACTATTTTTTTAAAGAAAAAGATAAAGATATGGTTGCTACATTCCCTGTTGGAATAGGAGATGAAGGCAAGGATACACCCTTAGGGATTTTCAGTATTATAGAAAAAAAAGAGAATCCTTCATGGTATGTACCTGAATCTATAAAAAGGGAAAAACCCTATCTACCAAAAATTGTGCCTCCGGGACCAAAAAATCCTCTCGGTTCTCATGCCTTAAGGCTTTCTTTAAGCAGCTATTTAATCCATGGGACAAATAAGCCTTGGGCTGTAGGAAGAAAAGTGACAAATGGCTGCATAAGATTATATCCAGAGCATATCCAGAGACTTTACAATTTAGTACCTATTGGTACTAAGGTTACCATTGTAAGACAACCTATAAAGGTTGGAATAAAGGATAGTAAAGTATTTGTAGAAGTTCATAATGACAATTATAACAGAAATATTAATTACCTAAATGAGGCAATAAAGGTTTTAAGTGAAAAAAGATTTATTTCTAAAATTAATACAGAAAAATTATATCTTGCAGTAAAAGAAAAAACTGGAATACCCGTAGAAATTTCAGATTAAAAAAATTATATGGGCAGGAAAATTAAGTATTATCTTACCTGCCCATATGATTTTGAAAATTTGTATATTTATTTCTTCTGTTGTAACTCAAATGCCTTTTGAGCCCTCTTTGCTGCATCTTCTGCACGTCTTGCTGCATCTTCTGCACGTCTTGCTGCATCTTCTGCTTTCATGCAGCACTCATCAGCCCTTTTCGCAGCAGCATCTGCCTTAGCAGCTGCATCCTTTGCTGCCTTCATAGCTTCTTCTGCCAGAGACTTTGCCTCCCTTGCAGCCTTTTTAGCCTCGTCAATCTCGGCTATTTTCCCTTCAAGTGCCTTTACCTTTGCCTCAATTGCAGAAACCCTTTCCTCAAGTCTACTTATCCTGTCAACAAGGGGATCAATTTGTTGTTTTACATAATCCTTTGTGGCACAGCCTGAACTAAAAATAAGAAATATAGCTCCTAATAAAAGCATAATTTTTTTCATGCCTTTCACCTCCCTTCAAAATCAAATATAACATATCTTACTATGTATTAATCTAAAATTCAACCTTTTGCATAAGTTAATAGTCCGACCTTTAATCTTGATTGATATCAACCCCTTATATAAATCTCCTATACAAGGAGTTCTTCAGGAAAGGGGGTTAGGTATTTTTGATTAAGTAAATAAATAACCTCAAAACGATATGCAAGACTTTTCATTAATTCAATAACAACTCTAAGATCAACTGTATTTTTTCTATATTTTTCTATTAAATCTATCAGATGCCTCTTTTCCTTGTTATTAAGTTTATCTGACACATATCCTAAAATATGCATTAAAGTGTTTGCAAACCTTGCTTTTGATGGTTTATTTTTAAATGCATAATAAAAGATTTCCCTGTATTTTTCGGCTTTTTCTTTTATATTTAGTTTACCATCTGCAACAATTCTTCCAAGTTCTCTAAGGGCCTTTTGATTATATGTCATAAGAAGGTATTTATACCTTGAATGAAAATTTACCAGCGACGCAATTGATAGATTTTTATATAACTCCCTTAAATCGGTATAGGCAAAGATTCTTGTCAGAAAATGGAATCTTGTATCCCTATCTTTTAGCTTGCCCTCGTCTACAATGGGGAGTTCACTGAAATAATTTTTGGAAGCCTCAGCAAAAAAACCATCTGTCTTCTGTATAACTGCACCTTTATAATACATTTTAGCAGAACCAACACCACAGGATGGTGACTTGCTTTTCAGAAGAATACCATCTATATCTTTCAAATCCTGAAGCACCTGGTTAGTATATTGCCTCATTTCCTCTGTAAGATCCCTGCCGGTGTCAGGCTGAATGAGTCTCTTTGATTGTTGTTCCCATACAATAATTATACGCTGCCTTGGTACACCAAGCCCTATGTCTAATTCTGGGCAGAGGTCTATAAATTCGACAAATTCCTTCAATTTATTTACAAAATCATCAGAAATCATCCCGCCATCGTATCTAACAGGACTAAAAAAGCATCTGCTTAAGATAATTCTTGGTTTGCTCATAAATATTATTATATCTAAATTAAGTTTATAGGGATGATAATTTTTGTTAAAATCACTTTAAATTTTCTTAAATAAAAGTATACTCTATCATATCATGGTAAATGGACATAGATTCCCAGCATTGTATGTAAGAGATTTCAGGCTCTTTTTGTTTGGTCAGATGATATCGCTTTCTGGTACATGGATGCATTCCGTTGCCCAAGGATGGCTTATTTATTCCCTAACAAAATCCCCCCTTCATCTCGGGATAATAGCCTCTCTGTCATCCTTACCAATTCTTATATTTACCCTTTGGGGTGGGATAGTAGCTGATAGGTATCCAAAAAGAAATATCCTTATTCTTACACAGATCTTATCAATGTTTCCAGCTATTATCATAGCCCTTCTCACTGATATGGAAATAATAACCATCTGGCATGTGGCTATGACTGCCCTTGTTTTGGGTACTATTAATGCCTTTGATATTCCGGCGCGACAGGCATTTCTTGCAGAGGTTGTATCTAAAGCAGATATAACTAATGCCATCGCCTTAAACTCAGCAGCCTTCAATGGTGCAAGAATTATTGGGCCATTAATAGCAGGTTTCATCATATCATCCCTTGGGATTTCAGCATGTTTCTATCTAAATGCTATAAGCTTTATACCTGTAATCCTTGCGTTAAGAAAAATTAAGGCAAAAGGGGTTTTAAAGACCTACCAACAAGGTATTTTTAAAAGCGTAAAAGAGGGCTGGCAATTTATTTTAAGAAAAAGAATAATCTTATACATAATGTTGCTGATCTCCCTATTCAGTCTCTTTGGTATCCCTTATATTACACTACTGCCTGTAATAACAGGGGAAATATTAAATAGGGGGGCTAAGGAATTCAGCCTTCTTGTTGCATCTGCCGGGGCAGGTTCTTTTACAGGTGCGCTGATAATTGCATTTAAAGGGGAAATAAAAAGAAAAGACATCTATATATTATTACCAGCCTTTGTATTTTCTTTTGCTATATTTGGTTTATCATTCTCAAGAAATTTTTACCTTTCAATGTTTTTTGTTTTTATTGCGGGATGGGGCATAGTTAGCTTTCTTGCCACAAGCAATAGCTTAATTCAACAAATAGTCACAAATGAATTAAGAGGAAGGATTATGAGCCTTTATACTCTCGTCTTTCTTGGTTTTGCTCCTATTGGGAATTCTATAATAGGAATCACCGCTCATATCTTTGGAACGATTATATCATTAAAGATATTAGCATCAATATGTATTGTAGGATGCATAGTGTTTTATAGATTTATTCGAAAACATTCAATAAATTAAATTTTGACTTATTTAAATATAGAACATTTAATTTGTACACTCATCCTATTTTCTGTGACCTTGACAAAAATGCATCATTTTGGGTTAAATGAATATCCAATAAGGCAGGCGCGTAGCTCAGTGGGAGAGCGCTACCTTGACACGGTAGAGGTCAGGGGTTCGAAACCCCTCGTGCCTACCATTTAATCATTACTATCTTAATTAATAAGATTAACCTGCTATTGCCTTTATAAATCCTCTTTAATAAGTCCTCTTACCCAGTAATTATCTGTCTACTTTAATGTGATGGTATATTTAAGGTGAGCCTTGTTTATTTTCTATCATGGAATTAGGGATGCTTATTATCAATTTTCTTATTCTGTTTATCTCCTCTAAATTGGCTAATCTTCTATATTCCGAAGAACAAGCACAGCATTCACTCCGCCAAAACCAAAGGAGTTTGTTATAGCATTCCTTATAGGGTAGTTTTTCCTTTCTATTACTAAATTAATATCACAATCCTTATCAATTTCTTTTATATTAATTGTTGGAGGAATAATCCCTTCCTTTATACTTAAGGCAGTACATGCTGTCTCAAATGCACCTGATGCTGCAAGCATATGACCAGTCATTGATTTTATTGCACTGACAGGTATATCAGATTTATCTTTAAAAACCATCTTTATTGCCTTCACCTCAGCTTTATCCCCAATTATTGTAGCCGTTGCATGGGCATTTATATAATCAATTTCATAAGTTTTTAAATTAGCATCTTTTAATGCACTCATTATTGCCCTTGCCTCACCTTCAGGATAAGGTCTAGTTATATGATATGAGTCTGTTGTATTGCTGTATCCGACTATTTCGGCATAAATATTTGCCTTTCTTCTTACAGCTGATTGTATCTCCTCAAGTACAAGCATACATGATCCCTCTGCTATCACAAAACCATCACGGGATATATCAAATGGTCTACTTGCAGAGGGATCTTCTCTTTTTGATAAGGCGCCTGATACTCCATAGCCTTCAACAGAGATACGGCAAATCGGGGCTTCCGTGCCTCCTGCAAAAACAATATCAGCGTGTCCAGACTTAATGAGTCTATATGCCTCGCCTATAGCATTTGTCCCAGAGGCACAGGCATTTGAAATACCAAGACAACAACCTTTTATTCCGAGCTTCTGAGCAGTATATGAAGCTGCCATACTTATTGTTGTAGAAGGCATAAGATAAGAAGATATACGCAAAGTCTTTTGAGGGGATCCTAGAGAATATAGTTTATGTATTTCTTTTTCTATTGTAGTTATTCCGCCTCTGCTAGAGCCAATTATAACACCTGCAGAACTTAATATTTCAGATCTTAAATTAAGAAGTCCTGCGTCATCAGCAGCCATTATGCTTGAAGTAAGTGCATAATGGACAAAGGGATCTAATTTTATAATCTCTTTTTTTGATAAAAATTTTTCAGGTTCAAAGCCCTTTAACTCCCCTGCAACCTTCCATTTCAGGTTGCTCGCATCAAATTTCGTTATAAAATCAATACCATTAAAACCACTTTTGATAAGTTTCCATGAGTCCTTAAAATTGTTTGCAAGGGGGGTAACTGCTCCAATGCCTGTTATAACAACCCTGCGCATCCTATTTGCTGATAGGGGATTGAAATTGTTCTAGTCTTTTCATGCTCTTAAGAACACTTTCTGGCGAGTGGGCTTCAATTGTAAAGATGCAGTTATCATTATTAAAGATATTGAAAAATTCCTTAAAATCAAAATTACCATCTCCAATCGGAAGATGCTGGTCAGCAGATCCATTATTATCATGGAGATGAAGTTCAATTATATATGGCTTTAATGCATTAATCCATTCTATCAGAGGTTTATTAGTAAAAAGATTAAAATGTCCCGTATCAAAACATATCCCAAAATTGTCGGAGTCCATATGTTCCATTAAAAGTTTAAGGTTATAAGGCTCATCTTCAAATATATTTTCTATAGCTATCTTTATACCAAGTGCCTTTGCCTTTTCATTCAATGGTTTCCATGTCTCTATACTTTTTTCAAGCCAAGGTTCAACCTTCAAGGCATACTTCCATTTTTCATAACCTGAATGAAACACTATTATTTTTGGGCTTAATAGTTCTGCTATATCCAATACCTGATTAAACCTTTCAATAGTAGCCTTCTTAATCTTTGAATCTATTGCACCTGGTGAAAGATCCATAAAAGGAGCATGTATTGAAAGGGAAGGATTATAATCCAAACCTTCCCTTAATTTCATGATTGAATCCCTTTCAATTTCATCAAGAACAGAGGATTTGAAATAAATCTCAAGATTTAGCCGGTTCTTTAAAATAAAATCGCTGTAATATTCTATCTTTTCATAAGGGATATGTATATGAGGTGGTGTCATGCTTATTTTGACATTTCAGCAACTGCTTTATTTTCTTGAGTTTTTGTGTCTGTTGCTGATTCTTTTTTATCTCCTTTTTCAAGTTCCATAGCCTTTTTTCTCTCTGGAGATGCATAGTCAGTGACATACCAACCTGTGCCCTTTAATACAAAAGAGGTATTTGATATAAGTTTTTTAAGGCTCCCTCCACAGGATGAACATATTGTTAATGGGAGATCATTAAATTTCTGAATTATTTCAAAATTATTACCGCACTTGGTGCACTCATACTCATATACTGGCATATTTTATACCCCCTAAAATAGAGTTTTATATTAAATTTTTTTGACAAACAGTATATATTAACTTAAATCTATTATTCTTGTGAAGATACTTTAGACCATGGTAAGCATCTTTTTTCATTTGACTATCACAAAATTTAGGATGCCATAGCTTTAATAAAT
>CAZIMB010000060.1:0-8541 GCA_964540275.1 uncultured Nitrospirota bacterium
ACAGTCTCTTACAAAAAACTTGACATTATTTATATATGTGATACAATTTGTTTTATAGACCTTACTCGCCATGAGTAATTAGGTTAACAATTTTTAAAAAAGGAGAAGATTATGAAAAAACAACCCGTAGAAAATTCCAAAGAGTTTTTAAAATTGATCAAAGAATGGCAGGCGCTTGAGGATGAGACCATAGCAAGTGCAAGTGCGATGCTAAAAAAGACTAAAAACCCTATTATAAAAATGACGATGGAATTGATTAAAAAGGATTCAGAGAAACATAAGATTGTGCAACAGATGATTATAGACAGCTTAACTAAACAGGCAATTCATATAGACCCTGATGAACTTAATGCACTTTCAGATATGCTTAACAAACATATGGAGGCAGAGGCGGAATCCATGTGCCTTGCAGATGAAGCACTAAATAAAAGCGAGTTATTCACTACAAGGTATCTCTTATCATATCTTATTGCTGATGAATGCAAACATCATGGGCTGATGAATCAGCTTAATGACCTTAAAAGGGCTACAATTCCTACATCAACAAGCGCACGTTCGTATGGATATATAGAAAGATCGCCCGCAGATATTGAACGCTCACAAGTTTCAAAAGGCGGGAAAAAGAGCTAATTTTATTAATAATTAAAACTTTTCAAGGAGGTAAATAAAATGGCTTGTACAGCAAAAGACATAATGCATCCAAGGGTAAGTTTGCCTGCAAAGACAGCAGGATTAGAGGTTATTGAAAGGCTTATGTCCCCATATCCAGCCTTACCAGTTGTTGATGATGATCTTCGAGTAATCGGCATTGTATCAGAATATGACATACTGACTGCCCTTAAAGAGGGCAGGACAATCCATGAGTTCAGTGCTGAGTCCTTAATGACCTGCGGACATGCTGAACATGGGGCATGCGATAAGCCTGTTACTGTATTATCAACAACACCAATTGAAGAAATTGTTGAATTATTTATCCAGAGAAATGTTACTATCCTGCCTGTAGTAGAAAATGGAAAACTCATAGGGATAGTCAGCAGAAAGAATATTTTAAATGCCTTAGCAGAAAAAGGCATGTTGCATGAACATGAATTTCAAAAGAGGGTTTAATTTAAGGCGGGGATTAACCCGCCATTGTAATTTTAGGAGGAAGCCATGAAAAAATCTTTTATCCTTTTAATCGCAACTGCCTTGTTAGTTTACTTTTCAAGCTCATCATGGGCAGAAATGAGAAGAGGCATATCATTGCCGACTGGTTGGAGAAATTATGTCCATGTTAAGTCAATGGTCATACCTGATAAAGCCCATGGACTCTATGGTTTTCACCATATTTATGTAAATAAAAAGGGATTAGACACATTGAAAAAAGGTGGCATCTATCCTGAGGGAACTGTTTTTATTGGGACATTCTATGATGTAGTAACAGAGAAGGATGGCTCAATTCATCAAGGGAAAAAACTTTTTTATGTCTATATGAAAAAGGATAAAAGTGCCATAGAGACAGGTGGCTGGAGATATGCTGCATTTGATCCTTATGGTAAATATCTTGAAAAAGATGTAAAAAAAGAGTGCTACGATTGCCACGCATCAGTAAAAGATAGTGATTATATATTTTCAAAATTTATTGAATAAGAGCAGGAGGATAAGTTAGAAAGACATTAAAAGGGATAGAGTTGGCCCTGAATATGGCTTTCTGAAAACATGAAAGACCTTTTAGCAATGGTAACAATAATGGTGTGGCCAGTTGTTCCACTTTTCTGGATTCCTGTTCATGGGCTCTCAAGGTTTTTTAAAAGAATTGGAATATTAACTTACTTGTTGCCTTCTATCACATGGCCACCTATAGCTTTTTTTATCTATCAAAATAGGGATTTTTTTCTTCAATTTAAATTAGATTTCCCTGTTATTATCAATATTATTGGTATTATTTTATTAATAATCGGAACTATCCTTCATATTTGGACAGGAAAGCTTCTCGGGCTCTTTGGATTGATGGGATTGCCAGAGATATCAAAAAAGAAAGAAGGAAGACTTATAACTGAGGAAATATTCTCTTTTGTAAGACATCCTACATACTTAGCCCATACAATATTGTTTACTGGCATATTTCTCTATACTGAGGTTTTATTTGTTGGCATATTAACTATTACTGATCTCATAATAGTTAATATCTTAATCATACCTCTTGAGGAAAAAGAATTATTGGGCCGCTTTGGCGAGGCTTATAATGAATATAAAAAAAAGGTGAAGTGGAGATTCATCCCAAAAATCATTTAAAGGGGGTAAACTATGGATATAGGATTAGCTATTGCCATTGATAGATTAATTAATTCAATTAAAGGATTTAATCCTGAAGAAAAATATGAAATACAACTTACTAATGCTGAAATTATAAAAGAGAGTGCAGCCATTATTGCTAATGCCTCAGAGGATGAGATTATTATTACTCTGAGAGAAAAACAACTAAATAAATCTTAAGAAGAGGGGGGCAAAATGCTTGAAAAAGTAAAAGAGGTAATAGAAGAGGTAAAACCCTTTTTAAAGGCAGATGGTGGAGATGTTGATATTGTAGAGGTAACAGAAGATGGTATAGTTAAACTAAGACTCCTTGGTGCATGTGGTCACTGTCCTATGTCAGCAATGACACTAAAAATGGGTATTGAAAAGAGACTAAGGGAAAGAATCCCAGAAATTAAAGAGGTGATTGCTGTCTGATGTTATTTGAAAGGAGGGAATTATGTTTAAGGTAAAGACCTTTGGTATTGAACTAAGACCTTTGAAGGCAATGCGTGAGCTTTCTGAGATTGACGAGACTGTAAATAGGTTTATCTCTGAAAATAATATTAAAAGGGTTGTATCTGTCTCTGATGTTGCTACAACAGATGACAAAGGAGAAACTATAGGGCTTATAAGGGTTTTATGTTATGAGGATTAGCCCTTCTTACCTCATGGTATTGCTTTTAATCTGCTATATGTTTTTAGAAGGGCATATATCAAATAAGACACATTCTTTATGGTTAGGCCTTTTAGCCTGACAAACCTTTCTTCCATGCAATATTAGTAAATGGGATAGATTGCCCCACTCTTTTTTTGGGGTAATATCCATAAGATCTCTTTCTATCTCTACAGGATCCTGTTTTTTTGTTAGCCCCAATCTATTAGCGAGCCTTTTTACATGAGTATCAACAGCAATGCCTTCATTTATTCCAAATGCATTTGAAAGCACAATATTTGCTGTCTTACGGGCAACTCCTGGGAGGGTAATAAGATCTTCCATAGTCTTTGGAACTTGAGAGTTGTATTTCTCTATAATTATTTTTGCGGATGCCTGTATATTTTTTGCCTTGTTTTTATAGAAATTTATAGAATTAATATCTTTCTGGAGTACTTCTAATGGAGTTTCTGCATAATCCTTAATCGATTTATACTTCTTAAAAAGCCTTTCTGTAACCTTGTTTACATGAATATCAGTTGTCTGAGCAGAGAGAATAGTTGCAACCAGAAGTTCAAAGGGATTATTGAAATTTAATGCTGTTTTTGGTTCAGGATATTCCTTCTTTAATCTTTTTATAATCTCAAGGATGGTTTTTTTTAAATCCATATTTTTTTCCTATATTTATTAATATTAAAATGGGTGCAAGCATCTATTTGCACCCATTTTTAAATTATTTGTAAACTTATTTACCCTCAACCTGGGTGGTAAGAAATATAGGTAATGTCATATGTGCAATTTGGTCCTTAAGCTCTTCTATTTCATCTACATGTTGATCCTCATCCTGAAGTATGGCTTCAAGAATCTGTCTTGTGGCAGAATCACCCACTTCACTTGCAAGCTTTATTGCATCATTATAAGCCTTGACAGCCATCAACTCTAAAGATAGGTCATTGTCAAGTTGTTTTGGAATTTCATTTCCGATATGCATGGTTTTAAGATTTGAAACAATAGGAATTCCCTCAAGGAAAAGTATCCTTTCAATAAGCTTTTCAGCATGCCTCATCTCGGTAAAAGCCCTTTTTTCAATAGTTTTATGAAGTTTTTTGTATCCCCATCCATCACAGACCTCTGCATGCACCATATACTGACTGATAGCAGTCAGTTCATCTGCAAGTAATGAATTCAGTGTTTCAATAAGTTTCGGATCCCCTTTCATTAAATAATCCTCCTAAAACAAATATATACCAGGTTCAAAGAACCTTATACCTTATATTCATATCATACTATCCATTTTCTGTCAAGGAAAACAAATCATAATCAAACAGAAATAATTGGGTAATCAAATGTATATAAAGAAGCACCTTCCAAAGGCCTTGATACCATTCCTGCTTTACTTAATAACAGATTTTGTTATCTTCTATTTATATTAAAATGGCCATTAAAAAATCGGCATCGGGGATTCACCCCATTTGTGTTTCGGTTTAAGTTGTTTAAACGATATAATTTCACCTTTATCAACCTCTATATCTGCATAAAACAATGGATATCTTTTTGCTCCAAATGAAAACATTGCTTTATCTTTTAAAGGGCTTTCTGTGTTTTTCTTAACAGAGATGAAAATAATTCTCTTTATGTCATGCTCATCGGGATAAAACCCTAATTGCATCTTTGTATAATTAATGAATATCTTAATAAATCTTATCAGCACATTGCCTCCTAATGGTCTTTCAAACTCAACAGGATAAAGTCTTTCCATGTCTGTAACAATCGCCATCAGGAAAAAATCAGAGGGCATAACATATACAAGATTAGCCTTTTCTGATGATAAAAGATTATTATTTAAGGGATTACCTTTTTTTATTATGCCTAATATTTTAGCAATCTCCCTATCCTGTGCTGGTAATACAGAGATTGCTGACAATCCATTAAAAGGAACAATTGGTATCTTACTGATTGAGTAGTTTCTCAATTCGAGAGCAAATAATATGGAAATAACCAATGATATAATATATAGCATTAATACCCCTAATGTTTTTGACTTTATTCTGCCAAAAATAAAAGCATATATCCTGCCACCAATATTTTTTGGAAGAAACATTGGCACAGAGTTCATATAATCTATATAAGCCCTGCCATATTGTTTTATCATTCTCTGTTCTTCGCTTCTTGCAAGGAGATAATAAACAAAAAGCATGGAAACATATAAAATTAATATAAGAAATCTTGGCCAGTACAAGAGCAAACCAAAACCAGCCATACCAAGCCCAAGATACTGTGGGTGTCTTATCTTGCAATAGATGCCCTTTGTAACAACGCCCTTTTTTTTGAACTTTGAGTAATATAATGGAATTGCAGCATAAAGAAATATAAATATCCCTGTAAAAAAAGATACTAATTGAATACCACCTATAATCTGAATAAATGGGTCTTTAATAAATACAAAATGTGGTAAAAAGAACTCTGTAAGCCAGTTTGTGTAAGATAAATTATGGAGATAATTTATCATAGGGTTATAAAAGGAATAAAAATAAGCAGCAAATGGGCTTATCATAATTAATATCTCAAGCCCTATTAAAAGATATAAAACAAAAGTACTTCTAAGTAGAATCCCTTTCATATCTCTCTTCCTTCCATGGGTCTGCAGAATTACTGTATCCTCTAATCTCCCAGAAGCCAATTCTGTCATACTCATGGAATTCTACTCCCCTTACCCATTTTGCACTTTTGTAGGCATATTTTTTAGGAACCACAAGGCGAAGAGGATATCCATGTTCTGGTGTTAATATCTTTCCATCATATTCATAGGCAAATATTACATCGTCATCCATGGCTACATCTAATGGGATGCTTGTGGTATAGTTATTCTCCGCCAGTATACTCACAAATCTTGCCTCTGGATAGGGTTTTGCAAGGTCAGCTATAAGCTTAAACTGAACACCCTTCCACAAAAGGTCAAATTTTGACCAGCCTGTTACACAATGAAAATCTGATTTTATCTCAATTGAGGGAAGACTCAGAAAATCCCTGTATAAAAATCTGAGTTGATTCTTTACCTTTCCTCTTACAGTAAAGTCCCATTTATCAATATTTATTGAGGGAATCTCACCATAATGAAGGACAGGAAAGTCTGTTATAAGTCTTTGCCCAGGTGGAAGTCTATTATGTTTACTCATAAACTTGTCTCTGTTAAAAACCTACCAAGCCTTTTTAGGTGCATCTTTTCTTCGTTAATGATCTCCTCAAAAACCCTTTTTGTGCTAAGGTCTACAATCCTCAAAATCTTCATATAAAGATCTAAGGAATTTATCTCCATTTGCATAGAAAATTCTATTATTTCCTTTATGTCCATTCCCTCATTTATTATCCTATTATAAGCCTCTGAAAAGGATATGCCACTCTCCATATAATCCCTGAATCCCTCTGCCAATTCAATATTTTTACTAAAGGTATCCATTATCCTCTTTTTATGATTATCCTCTGCATTTGCAAGAGTCTTGAAAATCTCCCCTTTTTCCTTAAAATGATCGAAGAGCTTCTGATAAAATTTCTGGGAACCCTCTTCAAGGCTATAGGCAAGGGATATAAATTCTTCAGGTGTCCTAATCCCCTTTGTAAGTAGTTTAAAATCTTCAATCCTGCTAGTAGATATGAAACCATTCCATGCCATAATCCCACCTTCAATAGTGTACACATCAATATTTAACTCATCAGCAATGAAACTTGCACCAGCAAGACTTCTTCTACCAAGCCTGCAATAGGTGACTACCTCATTATCAATCTTTATTTCAGAAAGCCTGTCAGGGAGTTCTGGAAGAGGTATTAATTTAGCGCCAGGTATATGACCTTTTTCATATTCTTCAGGTTGCCTTACATCTATTAGAAAAATAGCAGTATTTTCTTCAAGAAGTCTTCTTGCTTCCTCTGCACTAATTCTTTTAACCATTCCAGACATTTATCTGACCTTTATCTTCTTAATTATCTCCCTTAAAAAAGAAGGAAGATCAGAGGGCTGTCTTGAGGTTATGAGATTTTCATCGACCACAACTTCCCTATCTTCATAAATAGCACCTGATTCCTTTAGCTCAGAGGCAACTGTTTTGTAACAGGTTGCGTGTCTTCCCTTCAAAAGCCCTGCTGATATAAGTATCTGAGGCCCATGGCATATGGCAGCAACAGGTTTATTTCTTTCAAAGAAATGCCTTGCAATATCAAGGGCTTCTTTTTCTTTTCTTATTGACTCAGGTGCCTTCCCACCAGGAAGGATCAATATATCATATTGATCAGGTTTTATCTCTTTCAATGTTTTATTTACCTCAACCTCATAACCATGCTTTCCTTTTATCTTTCCTTTATTTATTGATGCAATATCCATCTCTATCCCCTCTTCCTTTAATCGGTAATATGGGACAAGTAGTTCTGTGTCCTCAAAATTATCAGCACTTATGATCAATGCCTTCATAATTGACCCCCTAATCTATAAATTTATTATTGCACCAACACAAAGCTTAAGAAGCCTCTATAACCCAAGCTCAACTACAATAGGGCAAGTTAAATTCCTGCTGTAATAAGAAACATGCCTTGTCTTTTAATGTATAATATAAAAAACCTTATGAATGATAAGGATTAAGTAGTAAAATTAGTGTTCTAAAAGTCTTTTCTTTATATCTATTGCTGCTACTGCGCCTTCGCCAGCAGCAATGACAACTTGATCATTTCCCTGATTTAATGGGCCAACTATATAGAGACCACTGATAGAAGACTCATAATTTTGATTAACAATATATTTAAAGCCCTTTAAATCCCTCTTCAAATTAAGTTCAGATAAGAAAGAGTCGTTCAGCTTATAGCCAAAATGGGACATTATCACCTCGCACTCAATAATCATGCCATCTTTAAGCTCAAGCGCCTCCATCTTATCATCCCCAATTATTCTCAAAGGTTTTCCTATTATTAGGTTAATATTCTCCTCCTTTAATTCTTGTTTATATTCCTGTGGAACCTTATCTTGATACATCACTAAAGTTATATCCTTTGTAAACATCTCTTTCATAGCTATTGCAAGGTGAACAGTTTTTATTGAATTACCAATGATAATAAGTTTTTTATTCGTTGTTTTATATCCATCACAATCTATACATGTAAAAAAAGAGAGACCAAGGAATTTATAGATATTTTCTATCTTTGGCAGATTGTCATAGACACCTGATGATATTATTACGAACTTAGAAAGATACCTTTTATTACCCACATAAACCTCAAAATTATCTTTCTTAAGAACCTTTGTAACAGATGCCTTTTCTATCTTTACACCAAAGCTCTTTGCTTGTTCAATTCCAATTTCTATAATCTCTTTACCAGAAATTGCCTTATGAGCAAGAAAGTTCTCTATATGTCTTGCATGGTATGTCCTTCCCCCGCCTCTATCTATTAAGAGGACATTTCTATTGTATCTTCCAAGATAAATTGCTGCCTGCAATCCCCCTGGTCCTGCTCCTACTATTATACAATCATATATCTCTTGGCCAGACATATCTTATGTCATCCTTAATTTTTTCAAGAAAATCTCTAATTCCTCTGGATTATAAATAGGCTCATAACACTCTTTTTTA
>CAZIMB010000061.1:0-8498 GCA_964540275.1 uncultured Nitrospirota bacterium
ATAAAGAGATTAAAAGAGATTGATCCATATGTCAAAGCCATTGTATCAAGTGGACATGATATAGAAGGAGCGGCAACATCTTATAAAGAACATGGATTTGTTGCGTCTCTTTCAAAACCATTTAAACTTCAAGAGATTAATGAGACCTTGAAAATGGTAGCTTCATTAATTTCTAAAGAATAAGATTCTTGATATTATTCTATCTAAATAAAAACCCTTCACCTCCTATATAAGAAATGAAGGGTTCTTTATCGTATCAAAAAGTTATTCTTAAAAGAGGCCCTTTACTTTTCCAGTGTTAACATCTACATCAATTCTCCTAAAGGCAGGATCAGAGGCTGTGCCAGGCATTAATTTTATATCTCCAGCTACAGGCACTAAAAACCCAGCGCCCTTAAAAACAAGTATATCCCTTACAAAAAGCCTCCATCCTTTAGGCACACCTTTTAGATTTGGATTGTCAGAAAGACTAAGATGGGTTTTTACCATACATGTGCCAAGATTTGATGATTCTGGGTCTTTTTCTATATCCTTAATCTTTGAGCTTGCCTGTGATGAGAAATCTACACCGTCTGCCCCATAAACCTCTTTAGCTATTAACTCAATTCTTTGTTTTATAGGTGTTTTAAGGTCATAGAGGAATCTGAAATTATTTGGTTCCTCGCATGCATCAATAACAGCATCAGCGAGTTCAAGGGCACCCTCACCACCATACTGCCAATGTTTGGATACGGCGACCCTTGCCCCTGCTGACTCACAAAGCCTTTTTACTGCCTTAATCTCCTCATCTGTATCAGTATAAAATGCATTAATGCATACAACAGGATTGACACCTGCCTTTTTCACAATGTTTATGCAATGGATAAGATTTTCTGTACCTTTTTCAACCCATTCAACATTGGGCTCTTTGTATTCTGCTGGTAAAGGCTTTCCTGGAACCGGAATAGGTGCTCCACCATGGCACTTTAATGCCCTAATTGTTGCAACTACAACTGCTGCATTTGGCTTAAGTCCAGAGTAGCGGCATTTTAGGTTCCAAAACTTTTCAAATCCTATGTCAGCAGCAAAACCAGACTCGGTGACATGATAATCACTTAATTTTAAAGCTACTCTGTCAGCAATTATAGATGACTGTCCTATTGCAATGTTAGCAAATGGTCCTGCATGAACAAAGACTGGCTGACCTTCTATTGTCTGTATGAGATTAGGATTGATTGCCTGAACCATCCATGCTGTCATTGCACCCGCTACTTCAAGATCCTCAGTCGTTATAGGCCTACCTTGCTTATCATAGGCTACTACAATTTTTCCCATTCTCTCTCTGAAATCTTTTATATCCTTTGCCACCGAGAGTATTGCCATTACTTCAGAGGAAACAGCTATATCAAAACGGGACTCCATCATAAAGCCATCCTGTTTTCCGCCAAGACCAATAATAATCTTTCTTAATGACTGGGCACAGAAGTCCATTATCCACCCCATCTGCACATTTCTTGGATCTATATCAAGCCTTCTTAGTCCCCTTTTTGCGAGTTGTTCATCAGTATAATTTGATTCATGCTGCATCCTTGCTGTTAATGCGACCATGCAAAGATTATGGGCATTCATTATTGAGTTTATGTCGCCTGTAAAGCCTAAGGAAAATGGAGTAAGAGGGATACATTGTGATAATCCCCCACCAGCAGCGGAACCTTTAATATTCATTGTCGGACCACCTGATGGCTGTCTTATAGCACAGGTAACATTCTTTTTACGCCTGCCAAGCCCCTGAACAAGACCTATAGTAGTCGTGGATTTTCCCTCTCCAAGTGGGGTAGGGGTAATAGCTGTTACATCAATATATTTTCCATCAGGCCTTTTATCGAGCCTCTGGAGAACCTTTGCATAATCTACCTTTCCAATATAATGCCCATAAGGTAGAAGCTCTTCTTTATGAAGACCGAGATTATCGGCTATCTCATATATGGTTTTCATATTTTTCTCTGCTGCCTCAGCAATTTCCCAATCAGCATGCTTTGTTGGATCAAGTGGCATAAAAACACCTCCATAGTAAAATTGAGACTGTTAAACAGTCCTAAGATTAAGTAATCATCAAAGATTGAAATGGAATAAATTATAACATGGAATAGGATTTTAAG
Organism: uncultured Nitrospirota bacterium; assembly: GCA_964540275.1. Taxonomy (GTDB): domain Bacteria; phylum Nitrospirota; class Thermodesulfovibrionia; order Thermodesulfovibrionales; family Dissulfurispiraceae; genus CAZIMB01. The sequence continues at coordinate 2,139 of CAZIMB010000061.1, forward strand.
AGTACAGAAGGGGGAATTAAAAAACTAATAAATCTATTAAGGTCTTTTATAATAATGCTTTAAACCTTTCCAAAGGGAGAAAGAAACCTTAATTCTTTTATTATTGATGGCATTAATTTAATAACCGTATCTACCTCTTCTTCAGTATTGTATCTGCTTAATGAAAACCTGATTGAACCATGTATTGCCGTATAGGGCACTCCCATTGCCCTTAACACATGGCTTGGTTCAAGAGAACCTGATGTACATGCAGAGCCAGAGGAGGCACATATGCCGTGATCATCAAGCCTTAAAAGTATTGATTCACCTTCTACATATTTAAAACTAATATTTGTTGTATTGGGTATTCTATTTTCTTGGTCTCCGTTTACTTGACAATCAGGACATAAATTAAGTAGCGAATTTTCCAGTTTATCCCTAAGTTTAGCAATATAGCCTGATTCTGTATCCAGATGTTTCAAAGCAAGTTCACATGCCTTCCCAAAACCAATTATAGATGCAACATTTTCAGTGCCTGCACGCCTTCCACGTTCCTGGTGACCACCAATAATATATGGATAAAATCTAGTTCCTTTTCTGACATATAGAGCGGCAACACCTTTTGGCGCATGGATTTTATGGCCTGACATAGATAACATATCTACAGGCAATTTTTTTACATCAATAGGAATCTTTCCAACAGCCTGAACCGCATCTGTATGAAAAGGTATTTTTCTTTGTCTTAATATATTTCCTATCTCTTCTATTGGGAATATAACGCCTGTCTCATTATTGGCGTACATAATAGAGACAATTGCAGTATCATCATCTATTGTCTTTAAAAAAGTATCCATATCTATCCTTCCCAATCTGTCAACGGGGATATATGATACCCTCCAGCCTTTTCTTGCAAGATGTTTGCAAAAATTAAGAACTGCAGGGTGCTCTACCCTCGTTGTAATTACATGTCTTTTTTGGGGATAGGACTCGATAATGCTCATTATTGCTGTATTATCACTTTCTGTGCCACAGCTTGTGAAGATTATCTCCTCAGGGTCCGCATTAATAAGTGCTGCAACCTTAGCTCGCGCTTCTTCTATCTTTTTGTGTAGATGCCCTCCAAAGGTGTGCATACTGGATGGATTGCCATAGAATTTTTCAAGGTATGGAAGCATTTCTTCCAAAACCTCAGGTGCTATAGGAGTGGTTGCATTATTATCAAAATATATTATTTTCATTCTGTCTTTACCACTATATTTTCATCAACTAATTCCCTTAATTTATCCTGAATATTTTTAAGTGTAACATTGCCCATAGGGCACTCAACACACATAGCCCTTAATGCAACGATAACCGTATTACCATCAACATCTACAAGCTCAACGTCTCCTCCGTCAGCCTGAAGCCTTGGTCTTATCTCCTTTTCTAAGATATCCTGTATTAATGCAATTTTTTGTATATTGGTAAGTTTCTTTTTAATCTTTGGCATCTCTGGAGTTTTTATTGCCCAGACATCTCTTAATATTTCTTCTATTTGTGGGATACAGGAACCGCATCCACCGCCAGCCTTTGTATAGTTAGTTATTTCCTCAACGGTAGTAAGGTGATTTTCAATAGCAACCCTTCTAATCTTTTCCTCACTTACATCAAAGCATTGGCATATAATCTTTTCTTTTTTTTCAGCAGGTATTGTCTCTTTTTTGTAATTCGCAATAGCAGCCTCAAGAGCCTCTCTACCCATAACAGAGCAATGCATTTTTTCGTCAGGCAGACCGCCAAGATATTCTGCTATATCTTTGTTTGTTATCTTGAGGGCTTCATCTAATGTCTTGCCCTTTATCATCTCTGTAAGGGCAGAGGAACTAGCTATTGCAGAGGCACAACCAAATGTCTGAAATTTTGCATCAATGATCTTGCCTGTATCCTTGTCAATCCTAAGGGTAAGCCTGAGTGCATCACCGCAGATTATGCTTCCTACCTCACCAACAGCATCAGGATTTTCTATCTCACCGACATTTTTAGGATGCCGAAAAAGCTCTTTTAATTTTTCAGAGTATTCCCACATATACTTAATCCTCTTAATTTTTACTTAAAAATGTCAATCTTCTTCCCTATTAAACCTAATTTTTGTTAGGCTAATAAGATATTATACACTATATAATGAGGAGGTTATTAACATGGAAAAATTAAAGGTTATATTTCATGTTAATGAAAAGGAAAAATGGGATGTAGCTCTTAAGAATATTACTAATCTAATAAAAGATGTGGGAGAGGGAAACTTAGATATATTAGTACTAGCCAATGGTCCATCTGTAGGTGCCTATGTAGATCCTATAAAGATCCAGACAATGGAGGATCTTGCCAAGAAAGGTGTCCGATTCCTTGCCTGCAGAAACTCTGTCAAGATGATGTGTTCAGAGGGTGTAATATGTATAAGTGAAGAGGGACTACCTTCATTTGTGACAGTTGTGCCTGCTGGTATAACAGAGATCATAAAGAGGCAGCATGAAGGCTATGCATATGTTAAACCTTAATTAGATATAAATTATTTTAAAGAAGCCCTGATATTTTATCAGGGCTTCTTTCATTTTAACCAGGCGTTTGACCATAAGATAATACATTAATTATCTCATTGTCTGGTTTAGGAAGACCAGCTATCTTCCATGCTTTAATAGGATCAATAAATTCCTCCTGAATACAATTTTTTGGCTGATGCAGATGTTTACAAACGGCATTTAAAATAGGGAAAAAATTATATTTTTTGTAATATTCTCTAATAAATTTTAATACATCTATCTTTTCATTAGTTAATTCTATTCCTTCGCTATTAGCTAATGCTAATGCTACCTTTTCATTCCAGTCATCAAAATTTACCAGATAACCTTCATCATCAACATTAATCTTCATTCCAGAGTACTCCATAATAGGCATAAATTCCTCCCCTTATTTCTCTTCAAAATTCTTAATAAATTGTCCTATCTGGACCCCAAGATATACACATTTTATATTATTCATGCAATCATCTGCATCTTTTTTTTCGAGATGTGTTGTCAGTTCATGATGGTTTTTCTTTAATTTTACTATATAGGCATTTTTCTCCTCGTTAAACTCTAATCCTAAGGATATTCCATGCTTTGTTATTTCTGGATACATCTCTAAAATCTTATCTTCCAAAGCAACAATTGTATAACCCATATAACCTCCCTTATTTTATTTGAGTCTTGATTCTGCAGAAGCCCAATTAATATTTTTGAAAAATGCCTCAATATAATCGGCCCTCTTAAGTCCGTAATCTATCATAAATGCGTGTTCAAATACGTCCATTATAAGTATAGGATTGCATCCAGCAGGGTGGGAGACATCATGCTCATTAATCCAAAAATTAATAAGTTTTCCATTAGTGATATCCTGATAAAGAACAGCCCATCCAATACCTCTCATGGTTCCAACTGCCTTGAAATCCTTTTCCCATAACTCATAACTTCCAAAATCCTCTACTAACTTCTTTGCTAATCTTCCTTCTTTGTTAATGCCCTCTTTGCCACCGAGGTTTTCAAAGTAGTATTCATGTAGCCTCATCCCGTTAAATTCCCAGCCGAGCCTTCTTTTTAGTTCAGCAAATTCAGGTGTTGCAGATTTTCCTTCTTTTAACATTACATTGAGGGTATCAATCAATTTGTTGGTATTTGTAACATACCCTTGATAAAGGGTAAAATGATTTTTTAGAAGTGTTTCACTGAATCCTTCCATTCCTATTAATTTTGAGTAATCTTTAGGTGTGTAAGCCATTTTTGCCTCCTTTACTAAGTATAAGACTTGGACGACCAAAGGTCATCTCTATTATATCTTAACATGTTAATATTATGAAGTCATGTCTGTTAAGGATTTTACTTATAGGAGTTAAATTTAACAAATTCCATAATATCCCTTCTCCATGCCCTTGGCAATAAGTTTACACCCTTTCTCAAATAACCTACAGCAATAAGCATTGGGATTATTTTATTATCTGGAATATTAAATTCCCTTTTTATGCACTCCTCATCAAAACCATCCATTGGATGGGTGTCAAGGCCGAGTCCTTTTGCTACTAACATTAGATTCATAGCAAAAAGTGAGGTATTTTTTATTGCAAAGAATTTTCGTTTCATGCTATCTGGCGTACCATATAAATTATTAGCAATTGCCTTATAAGTCTCTCTCATATCTGGCTTCATGTAACCCAACTCTTGCCAACTATCAAGCATTTTATCAATATTTTCTTCCATTGCATCAGGATTGGCAATTAAAATTAATACAACAGATGCCTCCTCAGCCTTTGGCTGATCAAAGGCACACTTCCTTAAAATCTTCTTTTTTTCTATGTCCTTTACTACTATCAATTCCCATGGTTGGAGATTAAAGGAAGAAGGTGAGAGATTTGCTATTTCAAGAAGTTTCTTTAATGTAGAATCTGGAATTTCCTTTCCTGTCTCAAAGAAATTTATAGATCTCCTTTCTTTTACTGCATCAATAACATCCATATCATCCTCCACATATAAAAATAGCTTATATAAAATAAATTTTATCATTTTTTAAAAAATAATCAATATGCTAAAATGTTAGACTAAATTTGGTATATGAATAGTATTACAACTGAGAAAGATTTGTTTTTTATGAAAAGGGCATTAAGCCTTGCTGCAAAGGCAAAGGGTGCTACAAGCCCTAATCCAATGGTTGGTGCAGTTATAGTTAAAGATGGAAGAATTATAGCGGAGGATTATCATAAAAAGGCTGGCGAACCTCATGCTGAGGCCCTTGCAATATCAAAGGCTGGAAAAAGGGCAAAAGGCTCCACCCTTTATGTAACCCTTGAGCCCTGCTGCCACACAGATAAAAGAACCCCTCCCTGCACAAAGGCTATTATAAATTCAGGAATTAAGAGGGTTTTTATTTCTATGAAGGATCCTAACCCAAAGGTCTTTGGAAAGGGAATTGAAGAGTTGAAAAATCACGGCATCGAGGTATATAGTGGGATTTTGGAAGAAAAGGCTAAAAAACTTAATGAGGCTTATATAAAATTCATTACAACAAAGACTCCCTTTGTTATTTTAAAAACTGCAATGACCCTCGATGGAAAGATTGCTACCCCTGAAGGTCAATCAAAATGGATAACAGGAGAAAGGGCGAGAAAAATTGTTCATGAAATGAGAGGTAGTGTGGATGCAATTTTAACTGCTATTGGAACAGTTAAGGCTGATAATCCTGAACTAACTGCAAGAATCAAGGGAGTGAAAAAACAACCCATAAGAATTGTCATTGATCCAGATCTTGAGATACCGATTGACTATAAAATATTAAATACACCACCAGAAACCATCATTGTCACAAGGAAGCACAATATTGAAACTAAAAATCAGAAGAAAGACATTCTTGTTACTAAAGGTGTAAAGATGATTGAATATGATGGTGATAGGGTAGATTTAAGATGGCTCATGAAAATTTTAGGAGAAAATAGCATTATATCTGTTATGATTGAAGGAGGCTCCTCTCTGAATGCATATGCGCTACAAGATAAAATAGTTGATAAGATAGTTTTTTTCATAGCTCCTAAAATAATTGGGGGTAAAAACTCTATTTCAGCCGTAGGTGGGGACATATTTTGCAGGTTAGAGAATGCATATAGAGTAAAGGATATAAAAATAAAGAGACTCGGTGATGATTTAATGATAGAGGGGTATATAGTTTGAGGATCAAGGTAAACCTTACTGCACCTAAACTGCCCATCCTTTACCGCCACAGGTTTATGGCGATGATAAAGGAGGCACTTGAAAATTCTGATGCAACATATAAAAGGAGCCTTTATCCAGATAAAGGCCCGGAACGGTCAAAAATAGTCAAACCTTTCTGTTTTAATGTCTCCATGCCCCCTGGTAGAAGAGCTGAAAGGGAAAGAATAGTTATTGACGAAGGCGTAGAGATAGAAGACACAGTCTTTTATTTCCCTCAGAATAGCTATCTCTCCTTTTATTTAAGCTCATCGGATTATGAATTTATGATCCATTTATATAATGGCCTGCTTGAGCTTAAAACCTTTAAATTTAATAGTGACATAATTTTTAACCTGCACAGGGTGTTTATGCTCAATGAGAAAAGGATTAACAATGAGGAGGTAACATTTAAAACAAATGCCCCTATTTTGATAGAGGATAAAGAGGGAAAACCAATCATACCCATAGATTCTGTAACACCCATAGAGCCCTCCAATTTTCAGCCTTTGGCCCTTAGCCTTAAGCCTTTTAATGGCCACTTCAATGCTATCCATGATAGGATTATCAGGGATATTAGAGACGGACAGGGGCTATATAGGGAAATTGAATTTATCCCAGTGAAACTAAAAAAGCA
>CAZIMB010000062.1:0-8221 GCA_964540275.1 uncultured Nitrospirota bacterium
GTATAAGTCTCATTAAAGTATAGTGTGACTGATCTGTGCCATCAGGATGAATGAAAAATACGGCATTTTTACCGGAGGCTCTGCCATTATTTGGTGAGGCATTTGACATTATGGCAAAGCTTAAGATAGTGATTAAAACCACTAAGACTGTAAATACTCTCTTTCTCATGTTTTCCTCCTTATTATTTTTTAGGCATTAAAAAATCTGATAGATAGAAACTACTTTTTTGATGATCACCCCCTTTTTTGCAAGGTTTGTAAAACCTGAAAATCAGGTATAAGAGAAGTTTTTTGATGGAATTATATCAATTGATTTTTACATTAGCATTAAAGTGATGTTAAATTTTGGTAAATATCAGATTTATTAGACCAGTGTAAGGGTATTGATTAAGGTTAAAATAAATTTGTAAAAAACTATTTGTTTGCTAAGTATGATGGTTTGTGCTATTCTGATTAATACAGAAGTATGGTTAAAAAGAAAGGATTGTTATGCTACTAAATATTAGATAGATCCTTTCTATAAAGTTGATAAATTAAAATGTATGCAGAAAAGGTCTTTCAAACCCTTGAATTCAATAAACTCCTAAATATAATTGCAAGCTTTAGTCACAGCGAGGCCACAAGAGAGACTATTCTTAAAATAAGGCCCTTTACCTCAAAGGATGATATCCTAAAAAGGCAATCCCTTATTAATGAAATTATTAGATTATCACAAAAAGGAAAGCCCCTTAATATTTCTGAATTCCCAGATATATCAGGAATTTTAACAAAAGTTATTCCAGAAGGGGCAGTTCTTGAACCTGAGGATTTATCAAAGATTAGGACAGTATTGAGCCTTGCCTCTAATTTAACAGATCAGATTAAAGATGAAAAGGAGACCCCTTTTTTAAAACAGATGACAGAGAATTTAACGGGCATACCTGTATTACTCTCTGAAATTAAGAGGATTATTGATTCAGAGGGAAATATACTTGATACGGCCTCATCTGTACTTGCATATCTAAGAAAAGAGGCGAAGAGATTAGAGGACAGGATCAGAAAAAGGCTTGAGGCGATCTTAAGGGATAAAAGGATATCTATTTTTCTTCAAGACTCTTTTATTACAAAGAGGTCTGGCAGATGGGTAATACCTGTGAGGATGGACTCAAAGGGACAGGTGCAAGGGGTGGTTCATGATATATCCAAATCAGGAGAGACAGCCTTTATTGAGCCAATAAGTATAATAGGCATTGCTAATGAGCTTGAAAATATTATTGCTGAGCAAAGGGCAGAAGAGATAAGGATACTCAGAAATATTAGCTCAAAGATAAGGCAAAATCTTCATAAGATAGAAGAGGAGTTCAGGATTATCGTTATGCTGGATCTCCTAAATAGCATATCCATTTTTTCTGAAAGACTTAAGATGCAAATACCAAACATAAACGAATCGGGCATTTTAAACCTCATAAATTCAAGACATCCCCTACTTGAGATATCCTTTTCCATAGAAAATAAGAAGGGACAGGTCGTACCTATTGATGTAAGTCTTGGTGGGAATAATACTGTTATGGTAATAACAGGCCCAAATGCAGGGGGTAAAACGGTCACAATAAAGACTATTGGGCTTCTGGTTATCATGGCACTGTCAGGGATGCCGATACCTGCTGATTTCTCATCATCTATACCTCTTATAAAAAATCTATTGATAGATATAGGGGATGAGCAGTCAATTGATAGAAGTCTCTCTACATTTTCTGCCCATATATCAAATATTGTAGAGATATTAAAAAATTCGTCTCCCGATTCCCTTGTTCTAATTGATGAGCTTGGCACAGGCACAGATCCTGAAGAGGGCTCTGCCCTTGCATGTGGAATACTGAATGAATTGAAAGAAAAAAGGGGGCTAGTGTTTGCAACTACCCACCTTTCAGAGGTAAAGGGATTTGTTCACAAATCTAAAGGAATGATAAATGCCTCTATGGAGTTCGATGAGGAAGGGCTTAATCCGTTATATAAATTAAGGATAGGAGAGCCAGGACGTTCTTACGGCATAGAGACAGCAGAGAGATTTGGTTTGCCAGGCAATATAATTAATTTTGCAAAGGATTTATTAGGCAGAAGGAATATAGAGCTTGATGATATTATCTCAGACCTTAATAAAAAAAGGCTTATTTATGAGAGACTTATAAAAGAAAATGAGGATAAACAGAGGGAGTTAGAAGAAAAGGAGAAAAAAATTCTTCTTCGCCTTAAAGAAATAGAGGAAAGACAGGGAGAGATATTATCGAAGGCCTACAGAGAGGCATCAGATATTATTACAAATACAAAAAAGGAGATGAAGGCCCTGTTGGATGAATTAAGGCAAAAGAAAGGGGAGGAAAGGCAGATTATAAAAAAATTAGCCGATAAGGAAAGGGTAATAGAAGAAAAGATAAGCCCTTACACACCAGAAAAGGGGAAAGCCATTAGAATACAGGACATAAAAAAAGGTATGGTTGTCTATGTAAGGTCAATTGGAACTGATGTAGAGGTAGTAGGGACAAAAAAAGATAGAGTCAAGGTCAATTTTAAGGGCAAGGAGATAGAAGTACCAGAGACAGATATTTATACAAAGATCGGGACAATCTCTGAAGGGGATTCCAACAAAATTAACATATCTGAAATTCCAAATGATGAGATCCCTAAGGAAATAAATATAATAGGGTTAAGGGTAGATGAAGCAATAGGTAGGCTTGAGCCATTTATTAATCACTGCCTATTAGCAGGTCTGCAGGAGGTTAAAATAATCCATGGAATAGGAACAGGTGCCCTTGCAAGAGGGGTAAGGGAATACTTAAAAACACATCCCCTTATAATTGATTTTAGGATTGGTAAAAGGGAAGAAGGAGGCTCTGGGGTTACTATTGTGAGATTGTCTGATTAGCCAATTTAATGCCTTTTGATAAAAATATGGGTAATATGATAGTTTTTTTAAGATCAAAATGACAACAACAACAATCCTCATTATTGCTGATAAAGAAAATAAGCTGAATTATTCCTTCTTTTCACTGGAAGGTGAGAGGATAGAGATTTATCCCTTTGAAAGTGCTATTGAAAAAATAAGGCATTGCACAGCAGATATTATACTTATTGATTCTGGATTTGATGTCGAAAAGGGATTAAACCTTCTTATAGAATCAAAGAGGACCTGCCATAATATACCTATTATATTTCTTACATCTGCAAGCTCCGAGGATGTTGTGGAAAGGGCTTTTAAATTAGGGGCAAGGGAATATATAAAAAAGCCCTTTGATTTAGCGGATCTACAGAATATTGTAAAAAATATATTATATATCAAAAGGTCCTCTAAGGAGAAAAGGACTCCCTATATCTCAAAAATAACATCTTCTGAAATATTACAAGATAGCAAAAAACAGCAAAATATATTAAAAGCAGTAAAATACATAGAAGAAAACCTCTCTAAGGATATATCCCTTGAAAAGGTGGCAAGAGAAGCAGGTTTAAGCCTTTATTATTTTTGCAGGGAATTTAAAAAGAGCACAGGAAAAAGCCCTAAGAAATTCATTATCTACCAAAGGATAGAAAAGGCAAAGGAGCTTTTGAGAAGGGACTTTAAGATTACTGATATTGCAATAAATGTTGGATTCAATGACCTTCCCAGTTTTAATAAACAATTTAAAAAAATTATAGGAATGACCCCTACTGAGTATAGAAACTTCTTAAAAAACAAAACCAAAAAGCAATTTTAGACAAAAAAAGAGCAAAAAACATATAGACAACATATCTTTTTTAGACTATCCTTTAAATTATAAATAGTTAATATAATTATAATTTTAGTAAAACTATTAAACAATAATCATTTTAAACTTAATTTTTATCAACAGAAGTAACCTGTTTTTAAGGTTGAGATGCCCTTATCTAAAAAAGGGGGTGATGGTGATGATTTAACAAATTAAAATGGAGGTTCATCTAACAAAGGATTGAGGGAAAGGAGTTAATAAAAAATTTAGAATTAAGTAAGTTAGAATTAGGTAAGGAGGTATAAGATGAAAGGTCGGTTTTTACTGGTCATCTTTTTAGCTGGTCTGTTTGTAATCTCAGGTATTTATTCAGTAAGTGCATGGACACCTATGCCAGTTAAGGATGATCCCTTAGTGAGAATGCCTGGTTCACAGCCACCACCAGAGAATAACATAACACTTGAAGGTCCTGGAAGATGTAACAACTGTCATGGTGGATATAATACGGCAGTTGAGCCAGACTTTAACTGGAGAGGCTCAATGATGGCTCAGTCAGCAAGGGATTTTATGTACTGGGCATGCCTTACAACAGCAGCCCAGGACTCAATTTGGGCAATTGGAAGGCCTAATGCAACAGATATTTGTCTAAGATGCCATATGCCAAAGGGATGGATAGAGGGCCGTTCTGATCCAACTAATGGCTCATTAATGACAGGGGATGACTTCGCAGGTGTTCAATGTGATTTTTGTCATGATAAATTTGACCCATTTTTTGAAGGTACATTTATAGGCCAAAGGGAAGGAAGCGACTGGCTTGGCTATTGGGATGAGACAAATAAAAGCACAACCCCTTCTAACACAGCAGCTACAACTACATATAATGCTGACAAAATTGCTGCACAAAATATCTTGCTATTCAATGGTGGTAAGTTTTATGGCACAAATAATTATCCCGTAAGTAGTGCTTATACCGAAAATGCCGCAGGTCAATACTTTATGGGAGGCACGAGGGACAAAAGGGCATCCTTTGCTGATGCAAGTGCAAGGCATGCAATACTATATAGCCGCTACCATAAATCAAAATATTTCTGCTCCACATGCCATGATGTATCAAACCCAATCCTTGCAAATTATGCCCTCGGAGGTGTAATGCCCAATGAGACAAAGGCTAATTTTATAGGTACCGGGCGAATGCTCTGGTCGGAACAGTATCCTGCTTATAGCTATTTCCATGTTGAGAGGACATTTTCAGAATTTATGCTCTCTGATTACGGCTTGCAGGGAGGCGCCCCTGGAAAAGGACCATTTGCACCGTCAACCTTTACAACATCAAAACCAGGTAATTATATAGCTACATGTCAGGATTGTCATATGAGGGATGTTGTAGGCAAGGCATGCTCACAAACATCAGGTGTGCTAAGACCAACAAATAGTATAGAACATCCAAAAAGCGGGCAGCCCCTCCATGATATGACAGGTGGGAATGCATGGGTAAGCTATGTGCTTGCTAGCGCTATCTCAGGCTCTCCAAACTATGATGCAACGAATTATAATCTTCTCAGGCAGGGACCAGCAGTCCTGACATTAGATTTAACTCAGGGCGAGGGATTTAACAACCCGCAGGCAATACTTGCAGGCGTTGAAAGGGCAAAACAGCAACTGCAGATGGCAGCATCTATTACGGATGTATCCTTCAGTGGCGGCAATCTTATTTTCAGGGTGCAGAATAATACAGGACATAAGCTGATATCTGGATTCCCTGAAGGAAGGAGGATGTTTGTTAATATTAAGGCATATGACAGTAACAGAAACCTTATCAGGGAGATAAATCCCTATGATTACACAGCAGCTACATTAAAGGGATTAGACTATCCATATCAGCAAGACCCTGATACAACTGTTGGTCCACCATTGCCGAGGCCAGCAGCTCTTGGACCTAATGAAATATATATGGACTCTCTTGTATACGAAGCACAGATGAGCAGTTCACTTACTGGGGAAAGCAAGACATTCCACTTTGCCCTTGCAACAGACAGGTATAAAGACAACCGTATACCACCAAAAGGGTTCAGGATTAACGAGGCTACCTCAAGGCTATCACAGCCAAGATGGGCCGGTGCAGATGCCCCTAATTATTTCACTTCTGCAGAATATTCAGGTGGATATGATGAGGTATCAGTAAGCCTGCCTACAACAACATCTTATATAGAGATAACCCTCTATTATCAGACCACAAGCAGGGAATACATAGAGTTTTTAAGGGATGAGATCAAGGGAAATCCAAATAACATGACACTCCCTACATCTGCTTATATCATCCAGACAGACCCATTCTTCTCTAAGCTTAAGGCATGGGGCGATACGATATGGAGGCTATGGAAATACAATAGAAATGTTACTACCGCAGCACCATTTATGATGGCACAGGCGACATGGGGTGCACCTCCTCAGCCAGGATGTGAAATGCCTGGAACACCACAGAATCTTACTGCTACAGGTGGTAATAGAAGAATAACCCTTAGCTGGAGCGCTGGAAGCCCAGCTCCAACAACAGGTGGCTACAGGATATATTATGATCAAGCTGGTAAGTTGCAATTAAGGGCAAGTGTATCAGCCGGTACAACTACATATACAGATACAGGACTGAAACAAAGGACACAATATTGCTATCGTGTCACTGCATGGAATGATTGCAATGGAAATGGTGTTTTTGATGCAGGAATTGATTATGAAAGCCCTGTAAGCAATATAGCCTGTGCTACAACAAAATAAAGACCAATTTAAAGTCTTAAAGGGGCGGCCTTTCCGCCCCTTTATTTATTTTAAAATTAGCAAGAAGAAAGAGGATATATGGTAAAAAAAGTTTTTGCTTTATGGAATGCCTTTTTGCTCTCTTTACTTTTTTTAGTCTTTATTATGGCATCAATAGCCTGCTCATCTCAGGCAGGAAAGAAGGGATTAGATCTAACATCAAAAAAGGTAGTAGCAAGGATAGATGGAGAGGAAATCTATGAAGGGGATGTCTTCAGAAGGATACAGGCAGTATATGGAGATATTGAAAAGGAGAAGATACCACCAAATCAATGGCAGATGATTTTTGAGGCTGCTATAGATTCAGAGATAGCTGACAGGCTTTTATTAAGGGCAGCTATCTCTGAGAATATTGATATACCTGAGGAAAAAATAGAGGCTATTTTCCAACACAGCAAACAGATCCTTGGAGAAGAGGGATTCAAAACAATGCTTGAAGATAACAAATCCACAGAAGAGGAATTCAGGAATTTTTTAAAGAAAAGAGAATTAATAAATTTCTATAAAGAAAGGTTATACAAAGATTTAGAAATAGAAGAAGATGCAATCAAAAAATATTATGAAGGTCATAAAGAGAAGCTCTTTTCACCAGAGATGGTTTTACTTGAAGTTATTACAGTTAAAGATAGAGATTTAGCAGAGGAGATACATGATAAATATAGCAAAGGTAAGAGTTTAGAAGAGTTGAAAGAGCTTTATGCAAAAGCCAAAAAGGAATTTACAGCAAGGAGATTGCGGTTAATGCCTTTTGATGCTATACCAATAGATATACAGCCAAAGGTCAGAGAGGCAAAAGAGGCAGAGGTAATAAGACCATTTACAAGGGGAGGGGAGATATATATAATAAAGGTTGTGGACAAAAAAGAAAGAAAACCTCTTACCTTTGAAGAGGCAAAAGAAGAAATAAAGGCCTTCCTTTTAGATCAGAGAAAACAGAAGCTTCTTGAACAATGGCTTAATATTGAAAGGGAAAAAGTAAAGATAGAGTATGTTAGATAAAATCCTTCATTTTGAAAAGGCAATCAATTATTCTGCCCTTAAGCGCTTTTAGGCACATGGAGTAGCTTAGATAATTATTAAGTTAATCTTATACCTCTCTTTCTTTTTTTATTTGATTCTTCAGAGGGCCGCCCTCCTCTTTTTTTCATAAATTTTTTATAAACATGGCACATCAATACCCTTTATGATGAAATAAGGCCTTTTATAAAAAAGGCTATTTATTGCTTCTGCCTTACATATCTCTCCCAAAGAGTATAGGAGAATGTAAGGAGAATAGTTGAATTTGATATATCTCATACCCTGATCAGTAATCTGATAAGGCTTGTAAGACATCAAAGCCTTAAGAAGATGTTTCATTAGTTGCAAAAATAGGGAGTTTATAAAAGAATAATCCATTAGGTTACCACCAAAGATGATGACGGAAATTAGATAGTGTTATTTTAAATGCTGTTCATAGACTGTTAGCAATACCAGATTTGCTATGGCAAATGTTTTTATATAATATGCTAAAATTATTAAGAGAGGCAGAGGAGGTATAATATGCCTGTATTAGAAGAAAGAGTTGATACCCTTGAAAGCGTTTTAGGACAGTTTATTGTTCATACAGATGTTGCCTTAAGAAGACTTGAAAAAGAGATGAAGGAATTCAAGGATGAGATGAAGGTTTTCAAGGACGAGATGAAGGAATTCAA
>CAZIMB010000063.1:0-7548 GCA_964540275.1 uncultured Nitrospirota bacterium
ATCTTAAGCAAGACATATTCTTAATTTAAAGCAAATCTGCCAAAGGGCAATTTTTACAAAGAGGTTTGACCTTACAATAATCCTTCCCAACCCTTACAAATAATGCATGAAATTCATTAAACATTTGCAAATCCTCATCCAATTCTTTATGAAATATCATCTGGTAATCAGAATATGTTGAATTTGGTTTCATAATACTATGTCTGGTCAAGACCCTTTTTGTATAGGCATCTATCACAAATACAGGTTTTTCAAGGGCATAAAGCAGGATTGAGTCTGCTGTCTCGGCTCCAATACCATATATATTTAAAAGCTTGTTTCTAAGGGATATCGTATCTTCCTTTTTCATTTCTTCTATTTTACCATTATATTTATCTATTAAAAAGTCTAAAAAAGCCCTTATTCTTTTAGTTTTGATGTTAAAATAACCTGCAGGTTTGATAAGGGATGCTATTTTTTCATCTGATAAGCGATTTAAGCCTTCTACTGACATTACGCCTTCTCTCTTAAGATTATTAATAGCCTTCTCTACATTGCCCCAATTAGTGTTTTGAGTTAATATTGCTCCAATAGCGATCTCAAAGGGGCTATCTCCTGGCCACCATTTCTGTGGGCCATAGAATGAGTAGAGGATGTTATATATCCTTATAAGTTGATCCCTCTTCTTCATAACCCTAATCAGTAATCAAACATAACAGCCATGTCATCAAAGACAATTAAGTATAAAAAGAGCATTAGATTTACAGTGTAACAGCCTTATCAATGAATAATTTTCCCACATATCGCACTGCCACTGTATCGTTACGTCACCTTATTAATCCGAAAAATGCAATTAAAACAACTGAAAATAAGTGGTAAAATGATTTTTTAATATGATAGTATATCAAATCTATCTTATAAAATTTTCAGGTTTGGTGATTTTTTATTATGGGATTTTTTGATAAACTTAAGGCAGGCCTTTCAAAGACAAAAAAAAGCATAGTTGAAAGGGTAGAATCAGTCCTTCTAAACAAAAAGATCGACGATTCTACAATAGAAGAGATAGAAGAAATACTTATAACATCAGACATAGGTATAGAGGCTTCCACAGAAATTATAGAGCTTTTAAAAAAAAAGGTAAGATCAGGAGATATAAAAACCTCTGATGATGTTAAAGCCTATCTGAGGGAAGAAATGTCCCTAATTCTCGGCAAAGCACAACCACTTGTTATATTTGGAGAAAAACCCTTTGTAATTTTAACAGTTGGAGTCAATGGCGTTGGCAAAACCACAACTATAGGCAAACTTGCTTCGAGATTTGTATCTGAAGGAAATTCAGTAATAATCGCTGCTGCAGACACATTTAGGGCAGCGGCAATTGAACAGCTTGAGATATGGGCTAAACGTTCAGGTGCTGAAATTATAAAGCATCAGAGCGGTTCTGATCCAGCCGCGGTTGCATTTGATGCTGTTGAAGCTGCAAAGCATAGAGGCATAGATGTGGTGATAATAGATACTGCTGGTAGACTTCATACAAAGATAAATCTCATGGATGAGTTGAAGAAGATTCATAGGGTAATAAAGAGATCTTTTCCTGATGCTCCACAAGAGATTCTCCTTGTTGTTGATGCTACAACAGGACAAAATGCATTGAGGCAGGCTCAAATATTTAATGATGCAATCGGGATTACAGGCATTGCTCTCACAAAACTGGATGGCACAGCAAAGGGAGGTATCATATTTGCTATAAAAAAGGAGTTGGGAATACCTGTAAGGCTTATTGGGATTGGAGAGGGGATAGAGGATTTAAGGGACTTTGATCCTGAAGCCTTTGTCAAGGCATTATTTGAGTAAAGCCTCCGATTTTCATAATTTTTTTATATCTCTCTTCTATTAATTTTGAAGGGCTTTTTGTCTGCAAATTTTCAATAGCCTTAAAAATATATTCCGCAATGCTTTTTGCCATAACCTCAGGTTCCCTATGAGCTCCACCAAGTGGCTCAGGTATTATATCATCAATAATCTTTAGGGATTTTAGGTCTTCGGCAGTAAGTTTAAGTGCACCAGCAGCTTTTGAAAAATCCTCAGTTGAAAGGTCTCCATTTTTTTTCCATAATATAGCGGCACATCCTTCTGGGGATATTACTGAATATATTGAATGTTCAAGCATATAAAGTCTATCAGCAACACTTAATGCAAGGGCTCCACCACTGCCTCCTTCCCCAATTACTATGGAGACTATTGGTACCCTCAATTTAGACATCTCCATAAGGTTAGAGGCTATAGCCTCAGCCTGCCCCCTCTCTTCTGCACCTATTCCAGGGTATGCCCCAGGTGTATCAATAAATGTAACCACTGGTCTCCTAAATCTCTCTGCTAATTTCATTAATCTCATCGCCTTTCTATAACCTTCAGGATTGGGCTGACCAAAATTTCTTAGTATCCTTTCCTTTATGCCTCTTCCCTTCTGGTGTCCAATGATAAACATTGGAATGCCTAAAATCTTTCCCAATCCACCAACAATAGCAGGATCATCTCCGAATTTCCTGTCACCGTGTAGTTCTATAAAATCCTCTACTATCATATTTATGTAGTCATAAGTATGTGGCCTTTCAGGATGGCGGGCAATTAATGTCTTCTGCCAGGGAGTAAGATTGGAATAAATATCTGCCCTTAATTCCCTTGCCTTTTTTTCAAGCCTTTTAATGTCAGAGGTAATATCTAAATCTTTACCGTCAGAAAGCCTTTTTAGATCTTCTATCTTTGACTCAAGTTCTTCAAGTTGTTTTTCAAAATCAAGATAATAAGCCATAGCCTCTCCAAATCAGTTTTATCTTAATAGAGTAGAAACCTTCAATTGAGTTGATTATTTTGATTTAAATAAAGATTAAAAATCATCAGATGATTTATATGCCCTATAACTTGGTTTGTTTTATTAAATAGTCTTAACAATTCCACCCAATTTTTCTACTTCTAAAGCAAAGTTTGGTAATGGCTGCAATGTTGTGGATAATGTAACACAGAAATCCTGAAGAAAGAGCTTTAAAATTATATTTTCCTTTCCATTTGGTGAATCAGACATTAAACCTCTTATATCCCTTAATATTTTACCTAAATCATCAATATTATGGGATTTAAGTGTTACCTCATATCTTACATTAATTTCCATGTTAGTAAGGTCTTCTATCTCCCTTGCCATTACCTTTATCCCCTTTTCAGCCTTTAAAACCTGTCCTTTTATCATAACAATATTACCCTTTTTTATAAACTCAGAACTTTTTTTATAAAGTTCTGAGAAAACTATAACTTCGGTACTCCCTGTATCGTCCTCAAGAATTAAATAGGCTGTGATACCCTTATCCTTAACCTTTGTCTTAATCTCACTGACTATTCCAGCAATGGATATATTTTCCCTATCCCCAATCTCATCCAGATTAGATATCTCCACAACATCCATATTAGAAAGGATCTTTCTATATCTTAATATGGGATGACCTGAAATATAAAAACCGAGTGATTCCTTTTCATAATTTAACAAAGTAGGCTCATCTAAAGGTTGTACAGTATTGTATAAATTTTTATCATCATCAAAAAGTCCTGGACCCAAACTATCTGTTTTTGAATTAGATTTTAATAAACTGTTTAAAGCCATTGCCCTTGCATAATTAGGCAATGAGCAATGCCTATTATATAAATTATTCTCTTTATAATCTATATAAAGTGAATCAAATGCACCAGCCTTAATCAAACTTTCAATAACCTTTTTATTTACTTTTCTATTGTCAATTCTGTCAATAAAATCCTGAAAGCTCTTAAACTTCCCTTTCGATCTCTCATCCATTATAACTTCAATTGCTGATAAGCCAACCCCCTTAACAGCCTCAAGTCCAAACCTTACAGAATTGCCTACAATCTTGAACTCCCTTTCACTTTCGTTAATATCAGGAGGAAGGATCTCTATAGACATGTTCTTGCATTCATTTATAAGCCTTACTATTTTATCAGTATCCCCCATATCAGCAGTAAGGTTAGCTGTCATAAACTCCACAGGATAATGGGTCTTTAGATAGGCAGTCTGATAGGAAAGGTATGCATATGCTGCTGAATGGGACTTATTAAATCCATATTCCGCAAAAAGGGCCATCAGGTCAAAAAGTCTAGATGCCACTTTCTCAGATATACCATTTGCAATAGCCCCACTTATGAATACATCCTTAAGCCTTTCCATTGCATCAAGGTCTTTCTTTCCCATGGCCTTTCTGAGTATATCTGCCTGTGCCATAGAAAAATTTGCTATCTTATTTGCAATCCTCATAACCTGTTCCTGATAAAGAATAACCCCATAGGTCTCATCAAGAATCTCCTTTAGTTGAGGTAGTTCATAATGAACATCTATTTCTCCTTTTTTCCTTTTTATAAAATCATCTATCATTCCACTGCCTATAGGTCCAGGACGGTAAAGAGCCACAAGGGCAATAAGGTCTTCAAACCTATTTGGTCTCATCTTTACAAGGATATCTCTCATCCCTTTACTTTCAAGTTGAAATATTCCTGTAGTGTCTCCTGAACTCAAAAGTTCATATGTATCTTTATCATCCAGAGGTATTTCAGAAAGATTTATCTCCTTCCCTTTATGTTTTATATAATTTACTGTTTTCTCAATTACTGTAAGGGTTTTTAATCCGAGAAAGTCAAATTTAAGAAGACCTATCTTTTCCACAGACTTCATATCAAACTGGGTAATAATCACGTCTTCAGATGGGTTTTTATAAAGAGGCATGAAATTGGTTAAAGGCTCAGGGGCAATAACAACCCCTGCTGCATGTGTAGATGCATGTCTTGTAACTCCTTCAAGCCGTTTTGAGATATCTAATAATTCCCTAACTACTTCATTTGAATCATATAATTCCTTTAGGCGAGGCTCTATTTTTATTGCATCTTCAATGCTTATGTTATGGGACGGAACAAGTTTTGCTATCCTGTCAACCTCTGCATATGGGATATCTAATACCCTTCCTACATCTCTTATAGCTGCTTTTGCTGCCATTGTTCCAAATGTTATTATCTGAGCAACCCTATCTTTACCATATTTTTCAGAAACATAATTAATAACCTCCTGCCTCCTGTCCTTACAAAAATCAACATCTATATCGGGCAAACTAATCCTTTCAGGATTAAGAAATCTCTCAAAAAGTAGATTATATTTAATTGGATCTATCTCCGTTATACCTAAACAATATGCAACAAGACTTCCTGCAGCAGAACCCCTTCCAGGTCCTACCGGGATCCCTTTTCCCCTCGCATAATTTATAAAGTCCCACACTATAAGAAAATAAGATGAAAATCCCATTTTCTTTATTATTTCCAGTTCCATATTTAGGCGACTAACATAGCTTTGTGGTGGATTGCCATTAAATTTAGCCTTAAGTCCATTAATAGTAAGATCCGCAAGATATGAGTCAGCCGAGACCCCATTTGGGAGATCATATTTTGGAAGTAGATTGCGTCCCAAAACAAATTCAAGATTACACCTTTCAGCAATAACCACAGTATTTTTGATCGCTTCCGGGGTTTCATGAAATGCCCTCTTCATCTCCTCTGGAGATTTAAAATAGAACTCATCAGTTGCCATCCTCATTCTTTTTTCATCTTTTATTGTCTTTCCTGTTTGTATACAAAGAAGTATGTCATGGGCTTTTGCATCTTCCTTCATCAGGTAATGGCAATCATTTGTTGCTACAAGTGGAATGTGAAGCTCTTTGGAAAGCTCTATAAGCCTCTTGTTAACCTCTTCCTGCTCTGGCATGCCATTGCGCTGTATCTCTAAAAAAAAATTATCTGGACCCAATATGTGTTTGTAATACAAAGCAGCATCCCTTGCCCTCTCAATCTGACCACGCTGGAGATAATAGGGCACCTCACCTTTAAGACATGCAGTAAGCCCTATGAGTCCCCCGCTATATTGCTCAAGCAGTTCTCTATCTATCCTCGGCTTATAATAAAAACCTTCCGTATATGCCCTTGTAATAAGGGATGCCAGATTTTTGAATCCCCTATTGTCCTTTGCAAGAAGTATTAGGTGAAATGAAGCCTCTTCAGACATTCCATTTTCTATATTTGTCTTTGTCCTATCAAATCTGCTATTAGGAGCAACATAAACCTCACAGCCAATAATGGGCTTTATACCTGCCTTGATTGCCTCCCTATAAAAATATATTGCTCCAAAAATGTTACCATGATCAGTAATGGCAACAGCAGGCATCTTAAAAGACTGAGCCTGTTTAATAAGTTCCTCAATCTTTATAGCTCCATCAAGCAGGCTATATTCTGTATGTAAATGGAGGGGAACAAAGTCAGAATGTTGCATAAAAGATATTAACTGTAGATAAAAAATTTAGTCAAATTTATAGAAGAAATAGCTATGATTCAATTGTAATGGCATTAACAGGACAATTCTCCTCTGCAGCCTCGCAGCAACCAACAAACTCACATGCCTCTGGATCTATAACCTCTGATTTTCCTGTAACCTCATTTAGATGAAATACAGCAGGGCATATCTCCTGGCATCTCCCACAGCCGATACATTTTTCTTCATCAACTATAATATTCATAAAGCCTCTATTATCATTGCTGATAACAATGGGAACATTATCTCATGATGCCCTGTTAAGGCAAAACAGTGACCCTTTATCATCGTAGGCCTTTTTAAGACATTTTCATTAGGCCTGTAATGCTGAATAAAATCCATGTTGACAGTTGTAAACCCTTCCACCTTATTTCCCAGATTCCTTGCAATATTCAATGCCTTAAGAAAAACCTCTGGAAGGATAACAGCGGATCCTAAATTTATATAAACACCACCTTCAAGTTCAGAAACAATAGAACTAAAAATCCTGAAATCCCTCAAACTGCCTTCACCAATAGATGCCCCATCAGCTTCCTTGTGCATGTGTATTATGTCAGAGCCTATTGCAACATGAACAGTAGCTGGTATATTCAACTCATAGGCGGCCCTGAATATACTCTTATCCTTAAATTTAAAATCAGATGAATCAATAAACCTGCCAATAGAATATCCTATCCCATAGCCCTCCTTTACACCTTTATTAATAGCATTATTCAACATCTGACCTGTCTCTTGTGCCATCCCAAAAGTGCCTGTGCTTAATTCAGCAGCTACATCTTCAGATGTCTTACCTATATAAGAAATCTCGAAATCATGAATTATGCAGGCACCATTTGTAGCAATGGCTGTTATTACACCCTTCTGCATAAGATCTATGATTAAGGGAGAGAGGCCGACCTTAATTGGGTGAGCACCCATTCCAAGAATTACATGCCTACGGTCATTATGTGCCTTAACAATTGCCTCCACAACCAATTTTAAATTCTGTGATGCAAGAAAATCTGGCAGGCTTTTAATAAACTCCTTAAAAGAACTACCTCTTTTATAAACAATAGCTAACTTATCAACAGAGACCTTGCTGGTTCTATCTTTTATTGAATAGGTCTTAAGTCTGCTTAAATCTAAAGGCTTGTAATTCATAGAGCCAATTTTATCATAAATAT
>CAZIMB010000064.1:0-7348 GCA_964540275.1 uncultured Nitrospirota bacterium
TTTGGTGAAAACAGGACATTTTTATTTTGACTTGACACCAGGCAATTCGATCGGTTGACAAAAGGATTGAATAAATTGTAAATTAGTTTTCTAATTATTCAGGGCCGCTAGCTCAGCAGGTAGAGCAACGCCCTTTTAAGGCGTGGGTCGTTGGTTCGAATCCAACGCGGCTCATTGTAGAAAGATTTTGATGCTAAAATAAAGTTTATCAGATGTCCCCATCGTCTAGCCAGGCCTAGGACATCGCCCTTTCAAGGCGGTAACATGGGTTCGAATCCCATTGGGGACGCTTGATAATGAAAAGGCTTGCTATAGCAAGCCTTTTTTAAATTTTGAAATTATTAAAATAATGCCTACTTTTCAATCAAAAGATTGCTTTTAACGCTCTTTACCCCTCTGACTCCTTTGGCAATTTCAATTAATTTCTGCTCAGCGTTTTTGCTAGGGACTGTACCTGTAAGTGTTACATGACCTCTAAATGTGTCAACATTTATCTTCAAGTATTTAAGGTCTGGTGATTTTATTATCTCAACATTTATTGCTGTTGTAATTGATGAGTCATCAACTATTTCACCTGCTGTCCTTCCAGTAAGGGATGCACATCCATAAAGAACTGATAATAAACAGATCGATATCAAAAAAATCCTCATCTTTGCCTCCTAAATATAATCTTCGCAACACATGCTTTTCAATTATACTGTTATTTTATAATGAATCCGGATTTCAATCTATTCTTTAAAATTAAAAACCTTTCTTAAGGCTATTCAGGTATCAGATTATACAAATAGATAGCCAAAACAGCTAAAAATACAGGCATAAACCATGGTGCAATAAAAGCTGGGATTGTTCCGGCATATCCAAGAGATAGAAAAAGGGAATACCCCAACCAGTACATAATACATATCAATAATCCAAGTCCTACTGATATGATTCCGCCTGTTGCAATTTCTTTCCTACCAATTTTCCTTGAGATTAATCCTTGAAGCCTATGACCTGATAGGTCAATTTCCATAGATAAAGATATGCCGAGTAAAAGCATAAAAAGATTAACCAGCGGATAAGATAATCTTGAGCTTATATCCACAATGAGCTTTATGTTTTTAAATCCAGCCTCTTTTAATCTCTGTTGATAGGCAATTAGATCAAAAATTGGCATCTCTTCTGTGACCCAGTTGTCTTTTTGAAAAATATCAGGTGATTCTATATCTTTATATTCCATCTCTTTTATTTTTGTTATCTTCCCATTTAAAATATCGTAATGTTTTATATTTCTTAGTATCCAAACACTTCCTATCCATTCAGCTCTTTCTGCGTTAATCCTTGTTTTTAAACCCTCATCATCAAATTGAAAAACATCAACTCCCTCTAATATCCCCTTTTCTGGATAGTATACAGATGCCTTTACTACATAGCCCTTTTTATCAAGCATATAAAATCTACCTTCTTTAAATTTAACCCTCTTTTTCCCTTTTATAATAGTTTTTATTTCACTCATCTTTTTTGATGACCAAGGAACAATAATCTCACTATTAAAAAAGGCTAGGATAGTAATAAGTACACCTAATAGTACAAAAGGTTTTAAAACCGTCCTTATCCTTCCCGTTGAGGACTTTATTATAATAATCTCTTTTCTTCTTACTGCCTGGGAAAATACAAACAAACTGCTTAAAAGAATTGCCATAGGTAGTAAGTAATGTATATATTTAGGAATAGCAAGGATTGAATAAAAAAATAAATGGGTCACAGAAGGTTTATGGGCCAAAAATTCATCAATCCTATCAATTAGACCAATAGTACTAAATATTGCTGACATCCCAAAGGTAAGGATTAAAAGAACTTTTATAAAATCCTTAATATAAAGTTTCTGGATTAACAGCATTAAAGATTACCTCTTATTTGCATTTATAAAAATATATATTGATGTGGCACCAAGCATTATAAAGGCGATCCATGAACCGATTAAATGGTGTATTTTTCCAGCTATTGAGAGATTCTCTCCATAAATCAAAACTATGTAATAAATCACAAATACCATCAATCCTATAGTAAGCCCCCCTAATCTTCCAGATTTTCCATAAAACAGAGAGAGGGAAGGTCCGAGAAAGATTAGAATCAGACATAGGGCAGGCATAGATAATCTTCTATGAAATTCAACGAGGTATTTATTTTTATTTTCTGAGGATTCAGCTGATGCCTTAAGAAGCTCTAATGGGGTAAGCTCTTTTCTGCCTTTCCCCTTATGTTCTATAAATGGATTCAATCTGAAGTAATATTTACCAAAGCTTATCTCAGTATACGAATCATCTTTTGATACTAATATTTGTCCCTGTTTTAATAAAAAGCTTATTGAATTATCTTCTGGGATAATCCTGCCTTCTTTAGAAACAATAACCTTTGGTTCATCCTTCTGTCTTTCATCAAGGATAAATATACCTGATAATTGATTTGTAGAGGGCTTTTCCTTGACAAGGATAACTATATCCTTAAAGGATGTATTAAATACCCCCTCCTCTATACTCATAGGAGCTTTAATTGTCAATATCTCAGAAATCTTTTCCCATAACATAGAGGAACTCCTCGGACCTAAATAAAAGCTCATTATAACTCCTATTGAAAAACACGCTATGCCAAAATAAAGCACAGGCCTTGAAATATTCCAGAAAGACATGCCTGCACCTCTTAAAATAACTAATTCATTATCAATGCTCATCCTTCCATAAACTAGTAGTATAGAAAGAAGCATAGACATGGGTATTGTATAGATAAGAATCTGAGGCTGAATAAAAAATACTATCTTTAAGAAATCTGTTATTGAAGAGCCAGCACCTGCAAGAAGCCTGCTTAATCTAAGCAATTTTTCCATCATTAGTCCAAAATTCAGGAAAATAATTGTAACTGAAAATGAGATTATGAGATCTTTTAAAATTGATCTATGTATTAAAAACATAAGGGGATTATATGGACCTATGATTTTTTATTTTTAATTAACACGAATAATGTATTTAGCTGTCCGTGTCTAACATAATAAATACATTATTTGGCTTTAATTGCCCTATCAAATTGGTGCCGGTGGAGGGAGTCGAACCCTCACATGGTTACCCATAACGGATTTTGAGTCCGTCGCGTCTGCCAATTCCACCACACCGGCAATGCCTTATCTGCCGTGCATCTTCAGAAAGTTCTGTAATGAACGATTATAGGTTTTTTCGTATTCAGCGTTAAAAAAGCAGGCAGGCAGTTCTTTATTCCTCCTGTGATAATGGAGACATTCACAGCATTTTAGCTTCTTACTGCATGGCTCATAGGTGCAGTTGCAATACTTTTTATTATCCTTCATTGAACATTCCATAATCCAATAGTATAACATTTAACAATGGTTATGCAAAATAATCCTTTCCCTTCATCATTTCTCAGGTTCTATATGAACAACCACATCCACAACATCAGAGATTTTTTTCTTTATCTCTGACTCTACTAATTCAGCTATATCATGGGCATCTTTTACTGAAATGTCTGGTTTTACAATTATATGAAGGTCTAAAAATATATGCCCCTTTGTACCTCTTGTCCTGATATCATGACATCCTATTACATCTTTTACACCGAGTGCAATATCCTCTATAATTGCAGTATCTATCTGTGTTTTATCAACAAGGACATCTGTAGCCTCTTTTATAATGTCTAATCCCGTTTTTGCTATAAAAACTCCTATTATTGCTCCTACAATAGGATCTACCAATGAAAAGCCTAAATGAATAAATACAAGACCTGCTATTACGCCTGCTGAAACATATATATCAGCCATTGTATGCTTAGAATCTGCGATAAGAAATTCACTATTAAGTTTTAAACCCTTTCTCCTTTCATAGTTATAGACAAAAAAGTTTATAACCATTGTTATAGTCATTACAATAAAACTTGTAGTTGTAACTATTGCCTGACGCCTTCCTATTAATGATTCATAGACGCCTTTAAAAACCTCAAAACAGGTTAAAAGCATTAACAGACCTATGAAAATAGTAAATACCGTCTCATATTTTCTATGTCCGTAGGGATGTTTTTTATCCACAGGCTTTGAAGCTATATAAATTCCAACCAGCCCCACGATATTAGATACCCCATCAAAAAATGAATGGAAACCATCAGAAAATATTGAGATAGAGTCAGTGATAGACCCATAGATTACCTTTGCTAATGAGACAAGTATATTTAGCACAAGGGTAATTAATAATACCTTCCTTATCTCTAAAGTCCTATCCATAAAATTATTGATCAATCATATTACCTTGAAATATCTCCTCCCATTTTCTTTTAAATTGATTAAAGGTCTTATTTTTTATGGCATCCCTCATTTTTTTAAAAAAATGGATATAAAAATATAGATTATGGATTGTGTTTAGTCTCATAGAAAGTATCTCTTTTGATAGAAATAAATGTCTTAGATATGCCCTTGAATAGTTTCTACAGGTATAGCAATTACAATCCATATCTAATGGATTAGGGTCAGCCTTAAACTCTGTCCTCTTAATGCTTATTTTACCTTTGCTTGTAAATAATGTCCCATTCCTTGCATTTCTTGTCGGCATTACACAATCAAACATATCAAAACCATTTTCTACAGCAACCAAAACATCTAAAAGATCCCCTATCCCCATCAGATATCTCGGCTTTTCTGAAGGCATTAAAGGAGCAATAAATTCTATTATTTCATACATCTCTTCCTTTGGCTCGCCTACGCTCAATCCTCCAACAGCATATCCGTCAAAACCTATATCCATAAGCTCTTCAAGGCTTCTCCTCCGCAAATCCTTGTACATGCCTCCTTGAATAATGCCGAATAATTTTGGAAGATCGGAAGAATAAAGTGAAGTTTGACAATGAATATTCAAAAAACCATTACTTTCAGAACCCACATGCCTCCGAGCTTCCACACTATTCAAAAAGTCTTTACATCTCCTTGCCCACTTTGTTGTAAGTTCAAGGGATTTCACAGCATATGCGTATTCTGCTGGATAGGGTGTGCATTCATCAAAGGCCATTGCTATGTCAGAGCCTAACATTATTTGTATCTCTATTGCCTTTTCAGGAGTGAGAAAATGAAGAGATCCATCTATATGGGACCTGAATTCAACACCATCTTCCCTTATTTTTCTAAGAGGGGATAGGCTATATACCTGAAATCCACCACTATCTGTTAATATTGGTCTGTCCCAATTTATAAATTTATGAAGCCCACCTAATTGACAGATTATCTCATGACCTGGTCTAAGATATAAATGGTAAGTATTTCCAAGTATTATTTCAGCGCCTATCTCTTTTAATTCATCAGAGGACATTGCCTTAACAGTGCCATTTGTGCCAACAGGCATAAAAGTAGGTGTCTGTATAATTCCTCTGGATGTTTCTATTATTGCTCCTCTGGATTGACCATCAAGACATTCTAAATAGAATCTCATCTTTTCTATAATTACTTTTATTCATTTTTGTGAACTATTGGTAGATATATAGTAAATGTTGAGCCTTGACCTAATATGCTATTTGCTATTATATAACCTTTGTGATCCTTGATTATTGAATAAGCAGTAGCTAATCCCAAGCCTGTATTCTTTGCAGGGGACTTTGTTGTAAAAAAAGGTTCAAATATATGGCTTAAAGTTTCTTTATCCATTCCTACCCCTGTGTCGGATATTTTAATACATACATATTGCCCTTTATTTAGAAATGGAATGGATTCATTTTTTTCATCAATTATAGTCACAAAGCTCTCTATAGTTAATCTACCGCCTCCAGGCATAGAATCTATGGCATTATTAAGGATGTTTATAATAGCCTGCTTTATCTGTGATATGCTACATTCCACGATAACGGTTTCATTAATAAGATTTGTAACAACTTCTATATTCGCTGGAATAGATTTTTTAAAAAAATGAAGGGATTCTAAAACCAGTTTGTTTATGTCTGTGGCTATTATATCCTCTGAAAGCTTTTTATGTGCCAGTGCAATTAGTTCCTTTGAGAGATTAGATGCCTTTTGGGCAGAATTTTCAATTATATCAAGATATTTAAAAAATTCATTAATAGCATCTCCCTCAAGATTGATATTCTTCTGCCTTGCCTCTTCTAATTTCATTCTCATAATTGCTGCATAACCCATGACACCAACTAGAATATTATTGAAATTATGGGCAATGCCGTGGGCAAGGATATTTAAACCCTTTAGTTTCTGTTCTTCTATTATCTGTTGCATCAAATACTCCTTCTCTGTCATCATCTCTCTTATGCTATTGCTCAAAAATTCGAATTCCTTTAAACCTTTATATGCAGGTTTTTCTCCCTTTTTAAGAGGAATAGAGATAGCATCTAGAGGGGTTCGAATAATAACTTTCAAATAATATAAAAGAAAAAAGGCTCCAATCAATAATATTATGCCTATAGTATAATAGGTAATTTTTATCCTATCTATGAAATAGGCATAATCATCCATATCCTTTATGATCAATATCTTCCATTTCCATGGTTCAAAGCTTACACTTGTTAAATAATAGTTTTTACCCGCATGTTTATATAATGTTACAGTTTTATCCATGTCCTTATTAACTTCTTGAATAATAACTTCCGGTGGATTATTTACATTTCTAAATATTCTGTCTTTTTCAAAGATAAAACCCTTGAAATTGTGATGTTTCAAATAGTCATCTATCAATTCTGCAGCTATATTTTTTTCTTCATTAACAATTTTTACATCATCAACAGCATTATTGTTTATGATCTCTTTTACCCTTTTATCAGAAAAATTATATACATGCCAAGCCTTTTCATACATGTCCTCTCTTATAACCTCATCTAAAAAATTATATATTGAGTTTGTAACAATAATATACAGGCTTATTCCTAATGCGAGGGTAGTTGTTACAACAAGAAAAATAACCTTAAAGGCGAGGCTGTTTTTTATATCCTCAAGTCTAATCATCAATTTTAATTATAACAAATATCATCCTTAAATTTTCCCTTACTAAATTTCATAATCCCCTATTAATCAGGCATGACATCAGAGCATTTAGAAGGTGTTTATTTATATGCAATTGAAAGACTATATAATATATCATCCATTAGATGGTTGATGAGGGACTCTTCAGCCACAACTGCTTTAATTATGCAAATGTTTCTTAAGGAATTAATGAGTGTTATATTATTATCATTTTTTGAGATTAATTGATAATTACAAAATTAGGTATAAAAGATTTCTAAAAGGATGGATAATTAATGACTTGTAATTTTTGACATCAAATGAAACTCCGCCCTCAAAACCACTGCGAACTGTCCCTATAATTTTACCAAATTCAATTCA
>CAZIMB010000065.1:0-2802 GCA_964540275.1 uncultured Nitrospirota bacterium
AGAATGTGACATTTCAAAGTAGTAATAAAGTGTGACTTGACTTTAGGAATAACATACCCTAATCAGAAGGTATTCATCAAGACAAAATAAAAATATCATATTCCTAAGCTACTGCCTTCATATCAATGTCATTACAGCGTAAGGGAATCTTTCATGTTGAATTCTGATTAGGGGTATGATTCCCTTTATTGGCGATTAGATTGTTTTATAAAGGGATGATGGAAACTGACTATTTAAGTACAATGTATAACGTCAATGCCCCTACCATTATCATGGCGCATCCAGGTATTGTCTTTTTATATATACCCCATATATCTGCCTTAAAATATTCCTTTGTAAGGACAAGGCAGAGATGCACTGGTGAAAGTAAAACACCAACAAACCCCGATGCAAAGGCAAGGGTTATCTCGTTTAGATGTGCGCCATTAGCAAGGTTTATTAATAAAGGGAATGAACTGCCAACAAAACCGACTGTAATTCCTGTAAGTATCCCACTTATAAAAGGCAAGATTATTAGAATAGGTAGCAGAGGTATCCCTTGCTCTGAAAAGTATTGACTGAGGTGTGCTACAGCGCCTGACCCCTCCATAGTAAATTTAAACAGCATTGTTCCAAATATTAGTACTATAACATCCTTGGTGAAACCATATTGAAAAACCCTAAAAATATCCTTGCCCCTGTATTTATAAAACACAAATAATACAAGGATAATGATGCCTAATGCATAATGTAGCTCAACGTGAAAAACTATAACGGCTATTAGTATGAACAGTATTGGAAGGAAGCTTAATAGAGGTTTCCAATTTGTTCTATCCTCTCTTTTCTTTGTCTTTTCAGCCTGTATGCCTCTCATGCTTAACATAAAGCCTGTCAGAATTATTATAACTGCGTATAACATGTTTGCTGATATAATCTTCCTTATTTCTAAATTTGTTATTGCAGAGGCAAGTAGAATGCCTGGATAAAGGGGGAGTATATATTCCCATGGATGCCTGAACCAGTAGTTTACAAATCCCTTTTCTTCAGGCGTCATTTTAGAGCCCTTTGTTGATGCATCAACCATCGGAGCTGAAAAATAAGCACCTCCGAGGGACGGGAGCATGCCTATCAATAAAGGCATAGAGATTATTATTGCCTTTTTATTCTTTAACATCATCCTTGATGCATCTGTCATATTCTTTAAGATATCCTTTTCCCTCAATATTAATTCAAGCATTCTTATAAGTGTTAGGGAAAAAAAGAGCTTTATTGTAGTTAGATCAAGCAGTGTTGATTTTATTGTTGCGAATAGAGCTTGAGGAGGCATAAGATAAAGCAGTGCAAGCAGTCCTGAGGCAGAAAGAAGTACATACCCTATATTCCACTTAAGCCTTATAAGCACAAGGATAATCGTAAATACTAAGAATATTTTAAAAATATCTAACATGGGCTTATATAAGTCTTATCTCTATAATTTTCATCACCATTTTAATTAATAGCATAAAGTAGGATTTAAATTTTAACAATAATACTTGAAATAAAAAAACAGGACTAATCCTTACCCAAATCCTGATTTAGAAGATTCCAATATTCCTTTAAAATCCTTCCCTATGAGTAGAGGTAGGGAACTCTCTGTCCTTGAGGATATTAATCTTCAGGTCAGGGAAGGTGAATTTATTTCTATTTTGGGACCTTCAGGAGCTGGAAAATCAACGCTTTTAAGGATACTTATAGGCTTAACAACACCCACAAAAGGAGAGATATTATATCATGGCATTCCCCTATCAAAGGCAAATCCAAAATTCTCTATGGTTTTTCAAGGTTTTGCACTTTTTCTATGGTTGACAGTTTTGGAAAATGTAAAAATCGGTCTTTATCCCTTTAAATATCCTGATAACATTTCTACTGAAAAGGCTATTAAAATGCTTGACTTAGTAGGACTTGATGGGTTTGAGGATGCTTATCCAAAGGAGCTTTCTGGGGGATGAGGCTGACAGGGCAATAATCCTCAGCCACAACCCTGGTAAGATAGAAGCGGATATCTTTATTGAGATTCCCTATGAAAGGGATAAAAACACAAAGGAGTTTAAATATACTGTGGATAGGATTTTCACTATTCTCACAAGACCTAAAGAGGAGTCGCCTTTTCTATTAGATAGGGAGAGGTATCAGTTTTTACCACACACAAAGGTTGGTGCAATAGCAGGATTACTTGAATTAGTCTATGATAAAGGGGGAAGGGTTGATATATCCATGCTCGCATTGGACCTCAGTATGGAGGTTGATGATATATTTCCACTCATTGAGGCATCTGTATTTTTGGGTTTTGGAGATATAAAGGAGGGAGATTTTATTATTGCAGAAAAAGGAAGGGAATTTTCAGAGGCTGATATAAAGAGATATTCAAAAAAGCAGCCCTCAGTAATATACAATTAATCAAGCAAATAGTACAGGTCTTACAATCAATATCAAAACATAGGATGTCAGAGGAATTTTTCATTGAGATACTGGAGCATCATTTTACAAGGGAAGAGGCACAGATGCAGCTTGAGATAGCTATAGATTGGGGAAGATATGCAGAACTATTCGCTTATGATTATGATACTGGTGAATTATATCTTGAGTCTAACTCAAAATCCTTTGATAATTAATTACTTTTGTAATTTATTCCTTCTTTCCTGTTAGATTTAAAAGGGGGTTGACAATATTTTTACTGTGGGCTATTGTTTAATTGTAAGTGCTTGAGCCTTATCATCCCTTTTAATATTTTATTTAGAGGAAATTTAAATCAAAAGGAGGGTTTATGAGAGGAAGAAAAATTAT
>CAZIMB010000065.1:2902-7218 GCA_964540275.1 uncultured Nitrospirota bacterium
AGAAATGTTGATAGTCTAAAAAAAGACAGGGCAATCTAAATATATTGCCCTGTCTTTTTATGTTGATAAATTAGACATGAACAGACTCAGGAATGGTTATCTTTGTGAAACTTATCTGATTGTCTTTATAGTCCACCTCTATAGTATGTCCTTCCTTTACAGTCCCATCAAGTAATTTTAGTGCTAAGGGATTAAGTATTTCCCTCTGTATTACCCTCCTTAACGGCCTTGCACCATAAACACTATCATATCCTGCCTTTGCAATGTAATTTTTTGCGTTATCTGTGAGGATTATATCTATCTTTTTTTCCTGGAGATATTTCCTCATTCTATTTACCTGAATATCAACAATCTTAATCAATAGTTCCTCGTTTAGTTGATTGAATATAATAATCTCGTCAATCCTATTGAGAAACTCTGGCTTAAAAAAGGCCTTCAGGTCATCCATTACCCTATCCTTTAACTCCCTTTGATTATCTTCACCCCAATATACAGATGGTCTTTTTGTTCTTTCTTCTAATATTTCTTGTATATGGGTGCTTCCTATATTAGATGTCATTATGACTACAGTATTTCTAAAATCAACTGTCCTTCCATGTCCATCAGTAAGCCTACCATCATCAAGAAGCTGAAGAAGGACATTAAAGACCTCTGGATGAGCCTTTTCTACTTCATCAAAAAGGATTACAGAATAGGGTCTTCTCCTAACAGCCTCTGTCAGTTGTCCACCCTCTTCATAGCCCACATAACCAGGAGGTGCTCCGATCAGTCTTGATACAGTGTGCCTTTCCTGGTACTCAGACATATCTATCCTTATCAGGGCATTCTCATCATCAAATAGGAATTCAGCAACAGCCTTTGCCAGTTCTGTCTTTCCTACGCCTGTTGGACCTAAAAAAATAAAGGAACCTATTGGTCTATTCGGATCCTGTAGCCCTGCCCTTGCCCTTCTAATAGAATTAGAAACAGCTGCAATTGCCTCATCCTGACCTACTACCCTTTGTCTTAATTTATCTTCCATATTTATTAGCTTTTGCGCTTCTTTTTCAATCAACTTTGATACGGGAATACCTGTCCATTTTGAGACAACCTCAGCAATATCCTCTTCATCAACCTCTTCCTTTAGCATTCTCCTTTTTACCTGCGCCTCAGACAAATTCCTATTTTCTGCTTCAAGGGATTTCTGCAGTTCCAAAAGTCTTCCGTATCTTAATTCAGCTGCCTTTGCAAGATCCCCTTCCCTTTCTGCCTTTTCAGATAATCTCTTTGTCTCCTCTATCTGCTCCTTGATGGCTCTTATTTTCTGGATTATCTCTTTTTCGCTAAGCCACTGGGATCTCAATATATCCCTTTTATTTTGGATCTCTGCCATCTCTCTTGATATCTTTTCAAGTTTTTCCTTTGCATCAACAGACCCATCGTCTCTCATCAATGCCTGCTTTTCAATTTCAAGCTGCCTTAGCCTCCTTTCAATCTCATCCAACTCTACAGGCATGCTATCAATCTCCATTCTGAGCTTAGCAGCGGCCTCATCTATAAGGTCTATGGCCTTATCAGGTAAAAATCTATCAGTTATATATCTATTAGATAAAAGAGCTGCTGCTATGATGGCAGAATCCTTTATCTTAACTCCATGATGAACTTCATATTTCTCCTTTAATCCCCTCAAGATAGAAATAGTATCTTCAATAGAAGGCTCTTTTACCAAAATAGGTTGGAATCTCCTTTCAAGAGCAGGGTCCTTCTCTATATGTTTTCTATACTCATTGATGGTAGTTGCGCCAATACATCTTAATTCACCACGTGCAAGGGCTGGTTTAAGCATATTAGATGCATCTACTGCGCCCTCTGCAGCGCCAGCACCTACAAGGGTATGTAACTCATCTATAAATGTTATTATTTTTCCTTCTGACTGTTCTATCTCCTTTAATATTGCCTTGAGCCTCTCTTCAAACTCTCCCCTATATTTAGAACCAGCAACAATACTACCTATATCAATAGCTATTAGTCTTTTGTCCCTTAAAGTTTCTGGCACATCACCTGCAACTATTCTCTGGGCAAGCCCTTCTACAATCGCTGTCTTGCCTACTCCTGGGTCACCGATTAATACTGGGTTATTCTTTGTCCTCCTTGAAAGCACATGGATTACCCTTCTTATTTCTTCATCCCTTCCGATCACTGGGTCAAGTTTTCCCTTTTTTGCAAGGTCAGTGAGGTCTTTAGCATATCTTGCAATAGCCTGATATTTCTCTTCAGGATTTGGATCTGTTACGCGGTGGACCCCTCTTATCTCCCTCATAGTTTCTAGGATCTTATCAGGGGTTGCACCGTATTTTTTGAGTATGTTCGCTGCATTGCTATAACTATTTGCGATGGCCAAGAGGATATGTTCCACACTTATAAACTCATCTGTTAAATGTATAGCCTCATCAAATGCCTTTTCTAAAACTGATTTTAACATTGGTGATATATATATCTGTCCAATTGGGGTTGCACCAGATACCTTTGGAAATTTCTCAATCTCTTTATTTATGTCATTCTTTATTTGACTTATATTTATTCCAAGGCGCTTTATTATCTGAAATGCTATCCCCTCTTCATCATTCAGCAATGCATAGAGCAGATGCTCAACATCTATTTGCTGATTGCCTTTGCTTTCAGCAATCCTTTGAGCCTCCTTTATAGCTTCCTGGCTTTTAATTGTCAATTTATCTAATCTCATATCTCCTCCATATAAATTAATTAAATATATTTTATTCCTCGCTGAATATCCTTTTTAGCCTTTTCTCAAAATCCAACCTAATATCATCCTCCAAAAATTTCATAATCTCCCTGATCTCATCCTGCAATGCCTTCATTCTATTAGTCATTCTCAAAATAATATCTACGCCTGCCTTGTTAACACCAAGCTCCTTTGTAAGGCTTACAATAAGATTCAATCTCTCTACATCCTCATCAGAATAAAGCCTCTGCCTATTTATCCTTTTTGGACTAACAAAACCCTCTCTCTCGTACATCCTAATGGTCTGAGGATGAACATCAAGGATTCTTGATACCACACTTATCAGGTATAATGGTCTATTTGTATCTTTCCTTTTTTTCATTATTTTTTCATCCCTTTTCTAGGATCCTCCTTATAAAGGGCTTCTATCTCTTTAATTATCTTTTTTGCCTTTTCTGGTATATCAACAGGAACAACTATCTTTATATCAACATATTGGTCACCCCTTTGTTTTGTCTTTGGTGAAATAAAACCCTTTCCAGAAAGCTTGAATCTTTGACCACCCTGTGTTCCTGCAGGTAGTTTCATTATAGTAGTGCCATCAATAGTGGGTACCTCTATATTTGAACCAAGTGCAGCCTCACCAAATGTCACAGGTAACTGCACATAGATATCGTCCCCTTTTCTCTTAAATATAGGATGTGGCCTTATTGTAATCTCAAGGAGTAAGTCACCTGGAGGTCCACCACCTTTGCCCTCATTACCTTTACCTTTTAACTTTACAATAGAGCCATTATCAACTCCTACTGGTATTTTAACCTTCAAGGTTTCAGTAGATACTATTTCTCCCTTGCCAAGACATTTTTTGCATAAGGAGAGAGCCTTTCTTCCTGTGCCTCTGCATTCGGGACATGTCTGATTTATCTTAAAAAGACCCCTTGATGACTGTATATGACCTCTCCCCTTACACGAGGGGCATGTCTGGAAACTTTCAGCACCCTGTCCGCCACAGGCATCGCAATTTATGGTCCTATTTATAGTTAGGGGTTTTATCGCACCTTCAAATGCCTCTTCAAGAGTAAGATCAATGGTCTCAACTACATCTCGGCCCCTTTCGTAGTGCTTATCAGACCTTCTTGTTCCAAATATATCGCCAAAGAGATCGTAGAAATCAAATCCTTCTCTAAAAAAGTCAAAATCCTTAAATCCCTCAAAACCAGCAAACTGCTCAAAGGTTGTGCCTGCTCTATCATATTCTGCTCTCTTTTGAGGGTCTCCAAGTACAGCATATGCCTCATTGATCTCTTTGAACTTCTCCTCTGCTGCCTTGTCCCCAGGGTTTAAATCAGGATGATATTTCCTCGCTAATCTTCTATAGGCCTTTTTTATATCCTCTTGAGAGGCATCTTTGCTTACTCCGAGTATTTGATAATAATCTTTAACAGAAGATGGCATCTCTTACCCCTTTAGATTTTTTTAGTGGACTATTATGATACAATTTATATCATAAAACTTTAGTCAATTCTTGTCAAGTATTTTTAATTGTATCATATAAATCACAGGGGATAGATAAAAACACTCACCATTGTGTGAT
>CAZIMB010000066.1:0-7097 GCA_964540275.1 uncultured Nitrospirota bacterium
CATAAAACTGCCATCATTTACATGATTAAGCTGTCCTGCTATAAAGTTATAGGAAAGCTCTGAAAGATTATATTTATCATTATTTTTCAATAGCATACTCAGCAGATGCAAGCCTTGTATCTTCTACCTTTTGCTGGAGTATAATCCCTCCGTATTCACTAAACCAATCTTTAAAATATTTAACCCTTCTTTCAAGTTCTGGAGATTTTACTACCCTGCCATTTTTATACTCAGAATTTGGATCCATTATCTTTCCTTTTAAGAATATTTTAAGAATATGTTGAGGTGAATGGTTGTAACTTATATATATTATCTTTTGTGCATCATTTAGTGGTTGTTTAATAAAGTGATTTACAAATACTTCATAAGCTGTTCCAGAGCTTACCTTTCAATCTATAAATAGACACAATGGGAAATACCAAGGAAGTCAATTCAGATTGACAAAAATGTTAATCAAACCTTAATATAAAAAACGCGGTAAATTATTGCCGTTCACTAAACAGTGACCTAATTGAGAGGTAAATATATATGTGCAGGCTTGCTGCTATTACATCAAGGGAATACTTCTCACCAATGGAAAATATCCTTGCCCTCGAGACAATGAAGGAAGGACATGACGGCTCTGGACTTGGTCTTACACTAAAAAACCTTGGTGGAGAATTTGAAGATCTCAAAAATTATCCTATCCTGTCCGGTATCTGTTCTAAAAAAGGTATAGAGATACTTGATGAATACATGAAAAAGAATGGCTTTAAACTAAAACATATCTGGACGCCAAAAATAAAGAATGTAAAAGGAATTACTCAAAGAGAAAATTATTTTGCAAGGGTTTATGACTATCCTGCTTCTTATAAGGATAAACCAATGCGTGAAAAAGAAGATTTACTTATGAACACACGAGTAGCATTAAGAAAAATTGGAGAACCTGATGAATCCATATTCGTCTTTTCCTTTTATCCAGATGTTATAACATTAAAAGAGGTAGGGGATCCCCTTCAGGTTGGAGAATTTTTTGGCCTTGATAAAGATAATCTAAAGGCGAAAATAATCTTTGCCCAGGGCAGACAAAATACAAATTATGCAATATATCTCTATGCATGCCATCCATTTTTTATACAGGGATATTGTACTATGACAAATGGTGAAAATACAGCATTTGTCCCGATTCGGGAATTTTTAATGAGTAGGGGATTCTCTGGCTATATAGGGTATAACAGTGACAGTGAGACATTTACCCACATACTCCATTACACGATGAGACAATTGGGATTTCCCTTAACTTATTATAAGGATGTCATTACACCGCTGAAATCATCTGAAATAGAAAACAGATCCGACAGAGAGGCATTAAAACTCATCAAACAGTCATTAAGACCGCTATGCATAGATGGACCGAATATGGTAATTGGATTCATACCAGATGGGACATGCTTCATGGTACAGGATTCAAAAAAACTTAGGCCTGGTGTTGTAGGAGGTATTAAAGGCAAATATGCGTTGATGTCAGAGGAGTGCGGTGTAGACAAGGTTATTCCAAAAAGAGACAGGAGCAAGGACATATTTCCAATGAAATATGACATGGTAATTGTCTCGCCAAATGCACAGGAGGTAAAAGTATGGAACCAGCTTCAGGGTTAAGATTAGACCACAATCATCAACTCTCTTTAAAGGAGTTTCCTTATATAATTCGGTGGCGTGATGACAGATGCAAGAGATGTGGTAAATGCACCGCAGTATGTCCAGTTAAGGCAATTGAACCTACTGTTAAGGTTCAGCGCATTGTAAAATCTGAAGGCCCTGTGCCTACCCCTGTTGCTATAAGAAGCATAACCCATGTAGTTCAGCAGGTCACAGACATGGAACGTTATTGCACAGGCTGTGGCACATGCACATTGGTATGTCCAAATGGAGCAATAGAGCCAGAATTTAATCCTCAGCACAAATTCCTCCATTACAAAAACAAGGGTGGAGAAGGATACAAAAGAGGTGGAAGGAGAAATGACCCATCAATATCAACCCTTGATAGACTTAAATTTACCAGGATCTCCATGCTTACAGACCCTGCCCTTGATGCAGGAAGGCATGAGTTCCGAGTGAGGTCTTATATAGGAAGGATTTTGCCTCCTGAAGAACTACCGCTAAAAGTTGTAAACGGTAAATTGATTGTAGAAAAGGATAATATTTTTATTCCTCCTGTCAGAGAGATATTTCCCATAATGATAGGCAGCATGTCTATTGGGGCATTATCACCACCTATGTGGGAAGGTCTTGCTATGGGAGTAGCCTATCTTAATGAGGTAGAAGGAATGCCGGTAGTAATGTGCTCAGGAGAAGGTGGTATGCCTCCGAGGCTATTGAAGTCAAGATATCTCAAATATTTTATCTTGCAGATTGCATCAGGATATTTTGGATGGGATGAAATAATACATGCGATTCCTCATATGGTTGAAGACCCTGCAGCTATAGAGATTAAATATGGTCAGGGAGCAAAACCTGGAGATGGTGGTTTGCTGATGGCACAGAAGGTTCTAAAACTTATTGCGAAAATTAGAGGTGTACCTCAGTTTGTCGACCTTGCGTCACCACCAACACACCAGACAAAATATTCAATAGAAGAGGCTGTTGCCAAGATGATACAGTCTATGTCTATGGCCTTTGGATTTAGAGTACCTGTATATCCAAAGATTTCAGGAACAAGGACAGCAAGGGCTGTATTGAACAATCTCGCAAGAAATCCCTATGCAGCAGCACTATGCATCGATGGGGAGGATGGAGGCACAGGTGCTGCATATAATGTATCAATGGATAAAATGGGGCATCCAATAGCCTCAAACATAAGGGAGTGTTATTTAGACCTTGTAAAGCAGGGCAGACAGAACGAACTCCCCCTGATTGCAGCAGGTGGTATAGGAAAAAGGGGAAATCTTGCAGCAAATACAGCAGCACTAATAATGCTTGGTGCATCTGCGGTTGCCGTTGGTAAATATATTATGCAGGCTGCAGCAGATTGTTTTGGTGATGAATACAATAGATGTAATCTCTGCAATACAGGTAAATGCCCTCGTGGAATTACCACACAGGATCCAAAATTATATAGGAGATTGGATCCCGATAAGGTCGCAGAGAGGGTTGTAGAGATATTTAAGGCAGCAGACGTGGAGTTAAGAAAGATATTTGCACCAATGGGAAGGAGTACAGAATTGCCTATCGGCATGTCCGATGGTTTAAGCATAGATGATAAGGCAATGGCAGAGAGGTTAGAGATAAGTTATGCGTGCTAAAAATCAAAAATCAGAAGTCAAAAAAAAGAAAATAGAAAAAAAGATAAGAACCTTAGAAGAACAGATCCTTCAGATACATGGAAAAACTGCACTTATAAAAGGAAATGTAAATGGTAATAGAGTGCCTTCAAGAATCCTTGAAGAACATATACAGGAGGCTGTTCAACAAGGCGCAAGAGAGTTACATATTATCTCTGATGGACAACATGGGATTGGCGGGAGAATCTGGCCAAGAGGAGAGACTATTAAAATAACCGTTGAAGGACCTGTTGGTCAGAGGCTCGGCAGCATGGGTATGTTTGGAACAGAGATCCTTGTTAAAAACAGCGTCTCTGATGATGTGGGATGGCTTAATTGCGGTGCTAAAATAACCGTATTAGGTGATGTTACAAATGGTGCATGGAATGCTGCAGCACAGGGGATATTATATGTCCAAGGAGGTGGCGGTGCAAGATGCGATACGATGACAAAACACAATCCAAGATTTGAGCCGCCCCAGTCTTGGTATTTTAGAGATGTAGGAGACTCATTTGCTGAATTCAAGGCAGGAGGCATTGCTGTTGTTTGTGGTGTAAATCCAAGAAATCCTAAAAATATATTGGGATATAGACCATGTGTTGGTATGGTTGGAGGAATTATATACTTCAGAGGTCCAATTGAAGGATATAGTGAAAGAGATGTAAAACTCCTTGACCTCAGTGAACAGGATTGGCAATGGCTTTTAACAAATATAAAACCATATCTTGAAGCTATAGATAGAATAGAATACCTTGATGAATTGACAAGCTCTCCTGACTCATGGAAAAAGCTCATTGCTTATACACCCCAGGAAAAAAGGGCAAGGAAATGGTTTAAGATCTCAACCTCGGAATTCAGAAAGAATTTCTGGGAAAAAGAGGTTGGACAGGGTGGAATATTCGCCGAATACCTTGATCACGAACTAACCCTTTTACCATACATAACAACAGGAAAAGATAGAAGAAACAAGCCTATTTGGGCAAATGAAAAATATGCCCCACCCTGCGCCTATGCTTGTCCCACTCATATCCCAACTCATAAAAGAACTTCCCTAATAAGACAGGGAAGGATTCAGGAGGCATTAGAGCTTGTACTACAATATAGCCCCTTGCCTGCAACAGTATGTGGTGAGATATGTCCCAATCTTTGTATGCAGAGCTGTACAAGGGCGCGTCTTGACAGACCATTGCACATAGATAAATTAGGCTCTATTTCAATAGATCTACCTTTACCAAAAAAAAGTGATCCAACAGGCCACAAAATAGCTGTAATAGGTGGAGGCCCAGCAGGCATGAGTGCTGCATGGCAGCTCGCATTAAAAGGACATGAGGTAGATCTTTATGAGGCCTCTGATAAGTTAGGTGGTAAGATAGAACAGTGTATTCCAAAAGAGAGACTTCCTCGCCAGATATTAGAGAAAGAGGTTTCACGGTTTAAAGAATTGGGAGTGAAAATCCATCTTAATACGAAGGTAGATAGGGAAAAGTTTACTGAAATATATAATAGCCATGAGGTAGTAGTCATTGCTGTTGGCGCTCATAAACCAAGGAAGATAGAATTCCCTGGTTCAGAAGATATTATAACTGCCTATGATTTTCTCAAGGATATAAACTTGGGAAAATATCCCGACCTTAAGGGAAAAAAGGTTGTTGTAATAGGTGCAGGTAATGTTGGAATGGATGTATGCACAGAGGCATTTAATTATGGTGCCGAATCAGTAACAGCGATAGAT
Source organism: uncultured Nitrospirota bacterium (assembly GCA_964540275.1). GTDB lineage: Bacteria > Nitrospirota > Thermodesulfovibrionia > Thermodesulfovibrionales > Dissulfurispiraceae > CAZIMB01. The sequence continues at coordinate 5,032 of CAZIMB010000066.1, forward strand.
ATTCAAAAACCTGCTGCCTTTGGGATCGAAATGGAAATAGCAAAGGCAAAAGGAACACAGATAATATGGCCAAAAATAACAGAAAGATATGATAAAATTGAAAGAAAGTTATATTTCAAGGACGGTTCATCAATGGATGCAGATTTCGTGATAATCGCTATTGGGGATATTCCTGAGATAGATTTTCTGCCTCCAAACATACATACAGAAAAGGGTTGGATTAAAGTAAATGAAAATTATCAGACCACTGATGTAAAAGTCTTTGCAATAGGAGATGTTACAGGACTTGGTTTGGTAACACATGCCATTGGTCATGGAAGGATTGCTGCAGAGAATATTCATTATTTGATATCACATGCACCAAGACATCCAGAAATAAAACAGGTTATTCCTTATGAAAAAATAAAGACAGAATATTATGATGTATGTCGGGGAGATTTTGTCTCTCCCGAGGCAGAGGCTAACAGATGTATGTCCTGTGCAACATGCAGAGACTGCCACATGTGTGAGGCAACTTGCTACTGGGGTGCTATAAGCAGGGTTGAGCATAAAGATGGCTCTTATGAATATGTTGTTGATGATGATAAATGTATTGGCTGCGGCTTTTGCGCTGGCATATGCCCTTGCGGTGTATGGGAGATGGTAGAAAATATTTAATCAGATTTTTTTAGATTTACCGAACACTTTATCGCATCAAAGGCATAAAGTATTCTCTTTTCCTTCTCACACTTTTCCTTGTTGTAAGGAGTGAAGATGTTTTGCTTAATCATATCTTTTACATCTTCTCTTGATGGTATCAAATCAAGGCCATCTGATAATATCTCTCCAGTTAAAACATTGAGCATCCTCGTTGATTCTCCGTCAGTTATTACAGCATAAGGAATCTGATATGGTTCCACAACACGGCAAAATGATAAGGAATAGCGCTCCCATGATTCGAGGGAATTCATTACGCACTTAATTATAATAAAAATCTTATCTTCTATCTTAACCGCTATATCAGCCTTTGCAATAAATGATGCATCAGAAAGTTCAACAGTAAATTCCCTGTTTATATCCAGATCATTTTTGGTATACCCTTTTTTAGAGATAAGAAAATCAATAATCATTTTCTGAATATAGGTAATCCCTAAAAGAGAATAATAATCTTCCCTTTCTACCTTTTTGGCAAGCAACTCCTGTCTTTCTAAAGGACTTGATGGGATTTTACCTAAATTTATAAAGGTTGGCATATTAATGTGGTTATAAAAATTAAGTCCATAGCAAAAATTAATAAAAATAAATACTATATTTGATGTTGGTAGGACAGTATATCTATTCATAAAAAAATACTTAATTGAAAGACGACATAACCATCCTACCAAAACTAAATACTTTCTCTAAAATTACCCTTTTATACCCTCTTTAAGGGTAACACCATATTTCTCATGTTCAAATGGATGAATTGCAGGAAACTTAGAGTAAAGCCACCCCTTAAATATGCTTTTACCATCCTCAAAGATCTCAACCCTTGCTGCTGGGTTATTTGGATTAACAGTTGGAGATGTTATGGTAGCACCCTCCATTCTAAAATCTGGAAGAAAATCTGTAACTACTACTCTTAAATTGGTTCCCGGAATCTTTAACTCGCCTCCTACATTAACAACATATTCTGTTGATTTTTTAGTAGCCTTATCCTCCACTACAATTTTAACCTTTTTCCACATTGCCTTAACATTGTCTGGGACAATTACTGTCATCTCCTTAGGCACTGTAACGCCTGTTGCGTCCATAGCAGGAGGTGTTGGCGCCTGTGCAGGTGCTTTTGGAGCCTCCTCCTTCTTCTTGCAGCTAGTGGCAATCATTGTCATTGCAAAACAAACAACCAAAACCTTACCTATTGTCTTCATCATTAACCTCCATCTTAAATTTCTATATCCCGCAGGATTAAAAACCCTGTTTTCTTAATATACTTATTATTAAAGAACATAAAATTAATAAAAATTCTATCACATCTATATTCTCTTTTTCAACTACAAATTTATTTGAAATCAAAAACTTTTAAGATTTTACAGATCTATTTCTTC
>CAZIMB010000067.1:0-6488 GCA_964540275.1 uncultured Nitrospirota bacterium
ATGACCTTAATTATTTCAGGAGGTTAATTATGAAGATTATATTTGCAACAGACGGAAGTGAATATGCAGAAGGTGCTGCAGAATTTTTAAAAAATTTTAAGTTTTCTATTAATGATGAAATTATAATCCTTTATGTAATATCAATCGTGCCTTTCAAGGATGACAGGGCATCATATTATGCAAGCCTGCAAAATATTAAGCAGCAGATCGCACCCAAGATACTTGATTCTGCTGTCAATAAATTAAAAGATATAAATGCAAAAATAAGCACAGCATTACTTGATGGTTATCCTGACAAGTTAATCATTGACGCAGCAGTTAATACTGATGCAGATTTGATTATAATCGGTGCGAGGGGTTTAAAAGGTCTGAAGTCCCTTTTCCTTGGTAGTGTGACACGTTCTGTTGCTGCAAAATCTCCAAAATCAATACTAGTAATTAAACCCTCCACAAAAAATATTAAAGAAGGATTAAAAATTCTGTACGCCACAGATGGGTCAGATTATGCAATAAAGGCAGCCGAATTTTTAACTAAGATACCCTTTCCTGAGAATACAGAAGTGACAATTTTAAATGTTATACCTACCTCTTATATTGATGTACCTGAAAGATATTGGCTTGAGGTAAATGATAGGGTTAAGCAAGAGGTAGCAATGATTAGAGAAAAGGAGTTTGAGGTATCAAATAGAATTATAAAAGATGCAAAAAACATACTTGATAAAAAATTTAAAAAGATAGATTTTTCCTTAAAATTTGGAGACCCCTCTGAAGAAATATTATCAGCATCTAAGGAATTAAATACTGATATAATTGCAGTTGGAAGCAGTGGAATAAGGGGTATAAAGGGCATGCTTGGAAGCGTATCAAGGAATATTATCATGCATTCTGAATGTTCTGTGCTAATAAGTAAATAGATATATTAAATTGTGATGATTATAGAGAAGGTAAACACCACAATAGTAAAATATGGCATGATATCATATGGAGACAATATACTTGTTGGTCTTTCCGGAGGTCCTGATTCTGTATGTCTACTGTATATTCTTAATAAAATTAAAAACAAAATAAGATTTAATCTCTTTGCTGCCTACATTGATCATAAATTAAGATCTTCTGAAACACCTTCTGAAATTGAGTTTTGTAATGCCTTATGTAATTCCCTATCCATTTCTTTTAAGACAATGGCAGTGGATGTTAAGTCATATGCCCTTGAAAGGGGTATTAACAAACAAGAATCTGCAAGGGAATTACGCTATGATGCCCTTTATAAGATAGCAACCGAAATAGGTGCAAATAAGATTGCACTCGGCCATAATGCTGATGATCAGGCAGAAACTATATTAATGAGACTCTTTAGAGGAAGTGGCCCTGCGGGGATTTCAGGGATTCCACCAATAAGAAGTCTTAGATCAAAAATCCATAATTTTAAGATAGATATAATAAGACCTTTAATTGAAATAGAAAGAAAAGAGATAGAGGAGTTTCTTAAGAAAGAGAATATAAGATTTTTGATGGATTCATCAAATCTAAAGTCAGATTATTTGAGAAATAGGGTTAGACAATTCATAATGCCCTTTATAAAGGAAATAAATAGGGATTTTATTAAAACTATCTCAAAAACAGCTGAAATATTAAGGGATGAGGAGAGATATTTTGATATTCAGGTAACAAAAGCACTCATGAAACTTATTACCAAAAAGACCGAAAATACATTAGAATTATTTCTCTCACCTTTAGAATCAATGGACACCTATTTACTAAGAAGGGTTTTAAGAAGGGCAATTGATGAAACAAAAGGACTTAGGGGCATAAGCTTCATTCATATAGAAAATATATTAAACCTTATAAAGTCTGGAATATCAGGAGATAGGATTTATCTACCTAAAAACATAAGGGTTATTAAAGGTTATTCAACACTCACAATCACCTCAGAGAAACCTCCTAAATTAAGTACATATTCAATAGGATACTCAGATGAAGTTATTTTGAAGGAGTCCTCAATAGTATTAAGGTCTGAAATTATGGACATTTCTGAAATAACACCTGATCAGTATAAACAAAAAGATAAAAAAACAGCATTTATTGATGCAGAAAAGGTTAGATTTCCACTAACTATAAGAAGCAGAATGCAAGGAGATTATTTTTATCCCCTCGGTCTTGGTAAGAGGAAAAAGTTGCAAGATTACTTTGTTGATGAAAAAATACCTAGAGACGAGAGAGATATCATTCCCATTATCACATCAGACAATAACATTGTATGGATTGCTGGACATAGGCTTGATGATAGATATAAGATTGATGATAATACAAAAAAAGTTTTAAAATTAAAAATAAATTCGATGAAAACTTGAAGGAGGTTTTATGGAGAAAATCAAATTATTTCTCTTATATAGAAAACCAACAATTCTCTTTGTAATCTTATATTGCTTTATTTTATTTGTCCTTCCTTCTCACACATATGCTAATAAACTATCGGAAAAAGAGGCTTATGATGTCCTTACACGTTTTGGAGAGGCGATGTCTGTTATAGCTGAGCAGGTAAAACCTGCAGTTGTAAATATTTCTACCTCAAGGACTGTTAGAACGGAAAGACTTCCTTTTTTTGATGATCCCTTTTTTAGAAGATTCTTTGGTGAGGAGTTTAATATACCTCAAAAGCGAAGGGTTACCAATCTCGGATCTGGGGTAATAGCAACCTCTGACGGATATATCCTTACAAATAATCATGTTATAGAAGGTGCTGAGGACATACTTGTTAAACTATCAAATGGGAAAGAATATAAAGGAAAGGTTGTAGGAAAAGATCCTCGGACAGATATTGCTGTAATTAAGATAAATGAAAAGGGTCTCAAGACATTACCATGGGGTGATTCTGATAAATTAAAAGTTGGAGAAATAGTATTAGCAATAGGCAACCCTTATGGGCTGAATCAGACTATCACTATGGGTATTATAAGCGCCCTTGGCAGATCTGGCATAGGCATTACAGATTATGAGGATTTTATACAGACTGATGCTGCAATTAATCCTGGAAATTCAGGAGGAGCACTAATAAATGTCAAAGGCGAACTAATAGGCATAAACACAGCTATATTTAGCACAACAGGTGGGTATCAGGGAATTGGATTTGCAATTCCATCAAATATGGTAAGAAATGTAATGGAAAGCATCATAGATCAGGGAAAGGTTGTTAGAGGGTATCTTGGCGTGACTATCCAGGCATTAACACCTGAATTGGCAAAACAATTTGGTATAGCTGATGAAAAAGGGGTATTGCTTGTAGATGTGGTTGAAGATGGACCAGCAGACAAAGGTGGTATTATGAGAGGAGATGTCATCATAGAATTTGATGGTAAAAAAATAGATAATCCACAGCATTTTAGAAATATGGTGGCAGCAACAAAACCTGGAAAAGAGGTGAAGATTAAGCTTTTAAGGGATGGAAAACCATTAACAAAAAAGATAATTATTGGAGAGTTACCTGCAGATCCTAAGACTGCCTTTATGCCTCAGATTGATAACTCATTGAGAGGGGTCCATGTACAGGATCTTACAGATGAACTGCTTCAAAAGCTTGGGATAACAAAAAAGATAAAAGGTGTGTTAGTAAATAATGTAGAGGACGACAGTCCTGCCTTTGGTATTATTACTAAAGGTGATATTATACTAGAGATTAATAGGAAGCTTGTTACAAGCGTTAAGGATTACAATGAGGTAGTCTCAAGGATTGAAAAAGGACAGAGTATTCTTCTTCTTATTATAAGGGGTGGTTCTTCTCAATATGTAATAATACCTTCACAATAATCTCATTTATGATAAGAATGCCTTTTCTTTTTAGCTTTAAGACATCATCTCTTAATTCTACAAGGCCATAGGATGCGAGTTCGTCTATGGCCTTTTTTATTTGTCTTCCATTATCTTTTAGCAAGTTGCCTATATTTACTCCTTCCATCTTCCTTAATCCAAGAAAGATATATTCCCTTATTGCCTCTTCATCGCTTATAACTGATTCCCAATCTACAGGTATAATATCTTCATTCAACAAATTAATGTATCTTTTTATATCTTTTGAGTTTGAACTCCTCCTTGAACCAGTAAATGAATGCGCCCCTGCGCCTATGCCTAAATAAAAGCCCCTATCCCAATAATTGAGATTGTGTCTGCACTCATATTTAGGTCTTGAAAAGTTTGATATTTCATAGTGAATATAACCATGACTCCTAAAAAAATCAATCCCCTGATAATACATCTCTTCAATTGTTTCTTCTTCAGGTAAAACCAACCTTTTATTTTTAATATCATCATAAAGGGGTGTGCCTTTTTCAGGAGTCAGCTCATAGGCTGATATATGTTCTGGATTCAGATCTATAACCTTTTTTAATGTATCTATCCATTCATGAATCTTTTTTTTTGGCCTTTTAGTGCCTGATTGCACATCCGGTATGCCATAGATAAGGTCAACGGATATATTTTCAAAGCCAGCCCTTCTTGCATCCCTAATAGAGCTTAATGAATCTTCTACAGTATGGCTTCTGCCTAAAATATTCAATTCGTAATCATTCAAGGACTGTACGCCAATGCTTATTCTGTTAATTCCCTCTTTTAGTAAGTGCAATGCCTTATTATAGTTTATGGTTTTAGGATTTGCCTCAATTGTTATTTCTGCGTCAGTATTTATATTAAAATTATTCTTAATACTTCTAATTATTAATGATATCTCATCTTCTGAAAGGATTGTAGGTGTGCCTCCACCTATATAAACCGTTCTAATATCACCTGCTATAGGCTTTCTAATATTCAATTCTTTACAAAGGGATTTAATATAATCAGCCTTTAAAGCAGTATCTAAAGGAATAGAATAAAAGTCGCAATAATAGCACTTTTTGATACAAAAAGGTATATGAATATACAAATAGTTTATATACTCTATCATTTGTAATTGAGGATATTATTTATTATAATTTATTGAAAAACATTTATACATCTAATAATTTAGGAGGTTCTCTATGAAAAGGAATGTTTTATATTTTGAGAAATCGGGGATAGAAAATACAAAGGCATGCCTTGACATAGTAAAGAATATTTTAGATGAAGGTAATTATAAACATCTCGTAGTAGCATCAACAGAAGGAAATACAGGTCTCTTATTTTCTGAAACTCTAAAAGATAAAGGTATTAATATCGTTGTTGTTACACATTCAGCAGGGTTTAAATCACCAAATACTATTGAAATGACACAGGAGATGAGAAATAAGATAGAAGCAACTGGTGCAAAGGTATATACAGGAACAATGATCACGCATGGGTTAGACAATGCATTTTCAACAAAATTCGGCGGTACATATCCATCAACAATAGTTGCTCAATCCCTTAGGAGATTAGGAGAAGGTCCAAAAGTATGTTGTGAAATAGTAATGATGGCTGCTGATGCTGGACTCATTCCCGAAGGAGAGGAGGTAATAGCTGTAGCTGGAACTGCAAGAGGTGCAGACTCTGTGCTTATTATTAGATCTGCGGTTTCAAAAAGATTTCTTGAACTGCGCATCCTTGAGATACTTGCAAAACCGCGTGGTTAGCTAATGCTACTATGCCAATAAATCTACAATCGAATAAAACTGGAAACTTAAAGGGAAAATTATCATATCAAATAAAAACCTCTTTATATCCCATATGGTTCAGATGAAAGCTGCCATCTTGTGCTATCAGCTCATGGTTGTAGCAATAACACTGCCAATGCCAAGCCTGGCTGTCTCTATTTCTTTTAAAAACTCCAGGACCTTTAGTGGAACTGACAGGAAGGCCTGAAATGCCTTGTATGCGCCGGCAAGATAAAGTATATCTATTGCCAACTTCCTGACAGGAACGCTTATCTGCTGGTAGGCATTACCAATAGAGCCAATTTATGAAGCAGCCTTATCCGTCCCATGTGCAGACACTACAATCGATATGGTATTTACGTTTGCCATGGTCTTTGATATACTTTATTTATGGAAGGGTTTTTACTATTTCTGCTCATATTTTTCATCCTCTTTTATGCCATACCGTCTTGTTTCAAGAAAGGATGGAGATTTGCATCACAGTTTAATCTCTGGCATTTTGACAGAGATATCACATTAGAGGCAGTGCGCAAGCTCAATAGAGGTATTGGCATTTTTATTATAGCAGCCTCTGTCTTAGCCCTCATTTTAGCCCTACTCCGATCTTCATAGCCTCCATCTCGTTCTTTAAATCTTTCACAAAAAAACACCTATTGAAAAACTGCCTGCAAAGATACTAACAAAGGACATTCTTTTTCGTCCGCATCAGCAAAGCAGATACGATCAAAGACCCTAACGTTTCAGGTTGAAGACATTAATTATCTTGACATGCAGAGAGTTGAAACATTGCTTAATACAAAATAAAAGCCATCCAACAAGGAACCCAGATAAGGTGCCCGCCTCCCTGATAGAGAGACATGGATGGCTTTTCAAATACATTATAACACAAAC
>CAZIMB010000068.1:0-6465 GCA_964540275.1 uncultured Nitrospirota bacterium
GGTTATTGTTGATGCCTTAAGAAGTATAATGCCATACACATCAAAGAGCTTATATGCAAGGTAATATATGACACCAAAAAGCCATGAACTGTATTCAAAGGGCCTGTCAGCCATTGTATAAAGAAATGGCTCCTTCTCTGGAATACCCTTTAACTCCCATATTGCCTTTCCCATTGTGAGGTGAAGCCATGCGTCATAGTCATAAGTCTTTGTGAGGGCTAATAAAAAGACAGATGATAAAAAGGAAAATATCACCAGATTTCTGAGATTAAGAATCCTGTTAATCATAGTTAGTAATATAACCTAACACCATATATAAAAAAAAGAATTGGGTCAGTTCCCTGACACCCTCCTGTGGCTGTGCAAGTAGCAGTGTCAGCGACTCTTCCTAGCCTTCTTCCTTCTATATGCAAGTCTACAGAGATTTATTTTTGCATTTTAATTTTTCTTGAAAAGACCGTCTTTAAAACCCCTTAAGATTCCTAAACAAGTCAACCAATCAATCTTTTTTTTATCAACTATTTCCTTAATTGTGCATTTTGGTATCAGATAAAAAGGCAAGAGAAAAAGATATACTAATACCTTTATTTTTTCGCCTATTGTTAATGCATTACTATAGATAATTAACCACAGTTTATTTCTTATCTCATAGTAAACCTTTAAACCACAGGCATCCAAGGGAGTATGTTTAATGGTTGTTTTGTGAACTACTACACTTGAAGGGACAAGAACACCAAAAGATTTCTTTAAAATCCTTGCCGTATACTCAACATCATCATTCCATATAAAATAATTTTTAATAGGAAAACCAAATTGTTTAACGGCATTGCGATGCAATAGTAAAGATACAAAGGATGCATACCTGATTGATACGAGTGAGCTTCTATCTTCAGCCTGTTTTATTATTTCCATTCTTCTGCTTAATAAAAAAGATGCTAAGGAATCGTACCTAAAGGTCTTCCTTTTTGTCTTGAAAAAATCAGCATTGGATCTGTCCTTTTTAGGATTGGCAATATTCATTGGGTGAAGAGTGCCATCTACCCAAACAACCTTACTGCAAAGTAGAACTGGTTTCTCTGTTTCTTTAAATTGTACATATGCTGACAATAATTCCTTGAGGGCATTCTTATCTGGTATTGTATCATCATCCATCAGCCATAGCCATTCATATCCTTTTTCATAGGCCCTTTTTATGGCTTCGTAAAAACCTCCTGCACCACCTGTATTTTCATTCAATCTCACATAGTGAATCTCTACAACCCTATCAGAAAAATTAGTAATAGGTATATACTTTACAGCCTCTACAATCTCCTTATCGTTATATATTACTTTATCTACAAAGCCCTTCTCTATTAAAAATTCTGGGGTGCCATCTGTAGAGGCATTATCTATTATATAAACAGCATCAAGTGTATATGTCTGTTTTAATAATGCTTCAAGACACTCTACCAATAACTGCTTCCTATTAAAAGTAACAACAAGGGCTGATATTTTCTCTTTTTTCACCTCATCCAACCCTTATCTTTTCAAATAAATTTAATGCCCTCTCAACAACCTGATCCATATTAAGATATTTATACTCAGCTAATCTTCCAATGAAATAAACATTTTTTAGTTTTTCAGCCTCCTTTTTATATTTAAGATAAATCTCCTCATATTCAGATTTTGGTATAGGGTAGTAGGGATCTCCTTCAGCCCTTGGATACTCATAGCAGATTGTGGTCTTAGGATGGATCTGAAAATAAAAATGTTTAAATTCCGTGATTCTTGTATAGTCATGTTCGTTTGGGTAATTTACTACTGCAACATTTTGATACCTTTCTATATCAAGAGTCTCAAATTTAAAATAAAGGCTCCTATAAGGCAGTTTGCCGTGAATATAATCAAAAAAATAATCTATGGGACCAGTGAAAATAAGTTTATCAAATTTAACTAAATCAATAACTTCTTTATAATCTGTCTTTAAAAGTATATGGACATTCTTGTTTGCGAGCATCCTCTCAAACATTTTTGTATAGCCATATTTAGGTATTCCCTGATAATTATCTGTAAAATATCTCGTATCTCTATTAAACCTTATAGGAAGTCTTTTTGTTACTTCTGCATCGAGTTCGTGTGGATATAGTCCCCATTGTTTTTTTGTATAGTTTTTGAAAAATAGTTCATATAGTTCTTCTCCAACTTGTGAGACAATTACATCCCTCGCATTTCTTATCTCTTCAACCTTAATCCTCTTTTTTTCAAAATATTCTTTAAGTTCTTCAGATGTAAATGAGCGATTATAGAGTCTTTCCATTGTATCAAGGTTGATAGGCAGATATACCTCTTTATCATTTACCTTTGCAATTACCCTGTGGACATATCCATTCCACTCAGTAAAATGACATAGATAGTCCCATACCTCTTTTGAATTAGTATGAAAAATATGGGGACCATATTTCTGAACTAATATTCCGTGTTCATTGTAATAATCGTAGGCATTTCCTCCAATATGATCACGCCTATCCACTATTAAGACCTTTTTATCTAATTGATTAGAAAGCCTTTCTGCTAAGGTACACCCACCAAAACCAGCACCAATTATAAGAAAGTTAAATCTCATACTTCTCCTTTGAGCAAATCTGAAAAAATATCTCTTGCCTTATCAAAAGATTCAATGTGCATAAGGCTGAATCCCTCAAGCAGCATTGCCAGATATGAGCCAGACTGCCTCTTGTTCCTTTGCAATTCTAATAAGGAGCCTTCAAAATAATTCCTGTCTTTAAGCTTCTCCTGATGATAAGGAAAATATAAGCAGATTTCCGAGATTAAGAATCCTGTTAATCATTGCTGGTAATATAACCTAAAGCATATACAAAAAAACATAGAAAATGGGTATTATTGCCCTTTATTGTCTATTTCTTAAAATATTCGTTATGCCATCTATTAATATGGGAAGGTCCTCTTGCAACGATTCCCATAGGGCATCCATATCAAAGCCAAAATAATGATGAATAAGTTTATCTCTTATTCCAGCCATGTCTTTCCACCGGATGTCAGAATGTTCATTCCTAAGCTCATCAGAAAGATTCTTCGCTGCCTCTCCGATTATCTCGAACTGACGCATCACAGGGTCTTATATGCATATATGCAAGCCTGACACCGCTTTATTAAGGGCTGACTCAATTTTTAATTCTTGTCTTTAAAAACAAAAGAGAGAGCATAAATCCGTTGAATATACCCTGAACTGATACCGCGATTAATGTAAGTGAAGGTGTGAGTATTCTCATTGTCTTTTGATAGTCAAGCGCACCAAAGCCTACCCTATACCAATCATAGATGGTGTAAAGAAAGCCGATCAAGCCTATGCAGCCGACAATTAAGGAGGCAATCAAGAGCTTCTCGAGGCTCAGGTATTTGACAACCTTCTGAAGTCTTATACTCTGGGGAAGGATGCCGACATTATAAGCATAGAGCCTCGCAAATAGGCCTGCAAATATTGTCTGAACACCGAGTATAACCAAAATCGCCATGACAAGAAGGGAATGGACATCAAGGAATATATCTCCTATCTGCACCATTCCGTGAGACAGTAAAGCGCTGCCTGCTAATCCTATTGTCAGCATTATAAGTCCGGGAACTACAAAAAGCCACATCGGAGAATGAAGAAGCATGAATCTTAGATGCCTCCAGCCATCCCTCCACCTTCTTAGATGAGGTGGCCTGCTCCTGCCGTCTTTATAAAGGGTAATAGGCACTTCTGTCATATTAAGACCTGCAAGCCTTGCCTTTATAATCATCTCTGATGCCCATTCCATACCTGTTGTAACAAGTTTCAAAGCGAGGATTTTATCTTTTCTGAATGCCCTCATTCCGCAATGAAAATCGCTGACCTTTATTTTGAAAAATATCCTGCCAATTGCTGTTAATACAGGATTTCCTATGTATCTGTTCTGCCATGGCATTGCTCCTGGCATGATCTTCCCTTTTAGTCTTGTGCCCATGCACACATCATATCCTTTACGAAGCTGCTCAATCATTGGCATTGCCTCGTCAAAATGGTAGGAGTCATCGCTGTCTCCCATGAGTATAAATTCTCCTTCTGCCCTCTCTATTCCGTATTGAAGGGCTGCGCCGTATCCACGGACAGGACAGTCAACTACCCTTGCGCCCAGTTGCCTTGCTATATCCTGACTGCCGTCTGTTGAGCCATTGTCAGAGATTAGCACCTCTCCGTCTATCTTATATTTATCGAGAAGTTCCTTTGCCCTTTTTATACAGGTGCCAAGTGTCTCTGCCTCATTAAGACATGGCATTAATATGGTAAGTTCTTTCATTTACAGCAGTCCCAATTTCTGCATCTTGTATCTCATCGCATCTCTTGTTATTCCAAGCATCTTGGCTGCCCTTGTCTGGTTGTTTCCAGACTTTTTTAGAGCCTCAATAATCATCCTTTTTTCGAGTTCTTTGAGGGAAAACTCCGTTGATTCTATATTAAATATTATTGAGGATTCCTCTTCCTTAGAAGTCCCTGCGCTGTAATTAACAATCTCTGAAGGAATGTGCTCTGGTCCTATTATATCAGTATCCTCAAGGATGCAAATCCTTTCTATAACATTCCTTAACTCCCTTGCATTTCCAAACCATGGATAATTTAACAATAATTTCTCTGCCTCTGCTGATATGCCTTTTACATTTTTTTTGAATTCTTTATTGAATTTATTAATATAAAACATGGCAAGTGGTATAATATCTTCTTTTCTTTCTCTTAATGGTGGGATTGTTATAGGTATTACCTTCAGTCTGTAGTAAAGATCTGTTCTGAATGTTCCATCTTTTACAGCATCCTCAAGGTTCTTATTAGTTGCAGCTATAATTACTACATCTACGCTTATGTCCCTGAGCCCTCCTACCCTTTTGAATGTCTTTTCTTCTATAACCCTCAAAAGCTTAGCCTGGGTGGATGGTTTTATGTCTCCAATTTCATCAAGATATATAGTGCCTCCGTTGGCAATTTCAAAGAGCCCCTTTTTAGATATCTTTGCATCTGTAAATGCACCCTTTTCGTGTCCAAAAAGTTCACTCTCAATTAGTGTATCAGGTATTGCAGTAACTGTTACTTCTATAAATGGCTCCGATGCCCTCGGGCTATTATAATGAATAGTTCGTGCAAACAGATTTTTTCCAGTACCACTCTCTCCTTGAAGAAGAATAACATTGGCATCGCTTTGAGCCACCTTTTTAGCCATTGTTACAACCTTCTGCATGGGCTTTGAAATGCTTATAATATTGTCAAAACTATATTTGTTGTGTTTTTCTTCTCTTAAATACTCTACCTCCTTTCTCAGATTTAATGTCTCCTGAGCCTTTTTTATAAGAACGCCCACCCTTTCTAATTCAAAAGGCTTTTCTATAAAGTCATAGGCCCCTGCTTTAATAACAGATACTGCTGTCTGTATATCTCCATAAGCTGTTATTACAATAACATTAGTTTCTTTCTGGAGTTTCTTTATATTTTGAAGCACCTCAATCCCTTTTATTCCGGGAAGGTTCATATCAAGAATAACTATATCCGGAAGTTCTGATTTGAATATCTCAATGCCATCTTCTCCTGTCTCTGCAGTAAAGACCTCATATCCCTCCTTTTCAAGATACTGCTTTAAGGACCATGTTATAAACCTTTCATCATCAATAATAAGAACCCTCGGCTGAACCAAAACCCCTCCGCTATGATGAAATCATTGGCAGATATACATTAAATATACTGCCTTTGCCATTTTCACTTTTCACTGTAATAATCCCTTTATGATCATTTATTATTTTTTGGGTGATTGAAAGTCCTAATCCTGTGCCTTTCTTCTTTTTAGTAAAGAATGGGTTAAACAAATTATCCATATCACAAGGGTCTATGCCAATCCCTGTATCCTGAAAGCTCATTAACAATATTTTATCACTTTTGACAGGCATTTGTATTGATTTACTTATATCTTTGTAATCCTTCTGCATAACCTCTATCTTAAGCAAACCTCCGTCAGGCATTGCCTGAATGGCATTAATTGATAAATTTAAAATAACCTGCTGTATCTGATCAGTATCAATATTAAACCTTTCTATGCCTTGTTCAATATTTACATCAATCTCCACATTATTGCGCCTTGCCTCAGGATAGATTAAAAAAAGGGACTTTTTAATAACATCTCTTATATCTGCAGAGACCATATGGGGAGGCTTTGGCTTTGCATAATCAAGTATGTCCTTTACTGTTCGGTCAAGCCTCCTAACCTGATTCAATATCTCGTTAAGAATAGGTTTTATAGGATCATTCTCCTTTATCTCTGAATATATCACCTGAATCGCACAGCTTATACCTGTCAATGGATTTTTTATTTCATGGGCAATGCCAGACATAATCTCGCCGATAGCTGCCAGCTTTGATGCCTTCTCTAACTGCTGAATATGACAAATTTCAAGCTCTTTTTTGGATGT
>CAZIMB010000069.1:0-6459 GCA_964540275.1 uncultured Nitrospirota bacterium
GTAAGGTCAAAGGTCTTTATGTCATATTTTGCTTAATTGTTTACTATTGATTTAGCAAAATCAAATTGACAAAGTCTTTTTTTCCAATTTAATATTTTACTTGTTAAAAGTATCTATCTTAAATCCAGATTACAAAAGGTATAATGTCAGAACCTGTTAGATCTTTGGGAAGATGGGGAATTTCTGTATTGAGAGAAATGGGACAAATGTTCATTTTTCTCTCAAGCTCAATATATTATATCTTTATCCCTCCTTTTAAATTTAATATCCTTTTAAAACAGATAAGATTCTTCGGGAATAAATCCTTGATTGTTATTCTTTTGACAGGGGCATTTACAGGAATGGTTCTTGCCGTTCAACTTTATTATACATTGAGAAAATTTGGATCAGATGCCCTATTAGGACCTGCAATTGCTCTAACACTTATAAGGGAATTAGGGCCTGTTCTTTCTGCGTTGATGGTAACAGGCAGGGCAGGTTCTGCACTTACTGCTGAAATAGGGATAATGAGGATTAGTGAACAAATAGATGCCCTTATTGCAATGGCACTAAATCCAATGCGTTATCTAATTGTACCAAATATTGTAGCTGCTATAATAGCCTTTCCACTTCTTACAGCCATATTTGATGTAACAGGGATATTTAGCGGGTATATAATCGCAATAAATCTTCTTGGTATGAGTGAAGGCACCTATTTCTCCCAGATGGAAGCATTTGTAGAAATGGAAGATATAATGCAGGGATTATATAAATCCTTAAGCTTTGGTGTAATTGTTTCATGGATAAGCTGTTATAAAGGTTATCATACAACATATGGAGCCGTAGGCGTTAGTAAAGCAACCACAGAGGCTGTTGTTATATCCTCTGTCTTAATACTGGTATGGGATTATTTCTTAGGTTCAGTCTTTTTATAAAATGATAGAAATTAAAGACCTACATAAATCTTTCAACAATCTTAAGGTATTAAAAGGGGTTAATCTTACTATTGCCGATAAGGAGATTATAGCTATTATTGGGAAAAGCGGATGTGGAAAGAGCGTGTTAATTAAACATATTATAGGCCTTTTAAAGCCTGACAGGGGAGAGATAATAATCGATGGCGTTGATATCACTAAAATTAGCCAAAAAGAGCTTGATAAAATTAGAGAAAAATTAGGAGTAGTATTTCAGGGAGGTGCCCTTTTTGATTCCTTAACTATCTTTGAAAATGTAGCCTTTCCATTAAAGGAAAAAACTAATTTGACTAAAAAAGATATAAAGGAAAAGGTCAGAAGATCTCTAGAAGATGTTGGATTAAGAGGTGTTGAGGACAAATATCCCTCTGAACTAAGCGGTGGCATGAGAAAAAGGGTTTCTGTGGCAAGGGCATTAATAACAGAACCTAAGATAATCCTTTTTGATGAGCCAAGCACTGGTTTAGATCCGATTATTTTACATGCTATTCATAAATTAATTATTGATATGCACAAAAAATATGGTTTTACTGGTGTTGTTATAAGTCATGAGATTCCAGAGATATTTGATGTTGCTGACAGGGTTGCAATGATGAATAATGGAATTATAGAAGAGGTTGCAACACCTGATGAAATTAAGAACTCATCTAATCCTGTTGTTAGGCAGTTTATAACTGGAAGCTTAGAAGGGCCTATAGAATCCTTATTTTAGAAAATAGAAAATATGAAAGGGGGTTACATGAAGAAGTTTGATGTTGAATTAGCTGTTGGTATCTTTATATTAATTGGCATATTTGCCCTCGGTTATATATCTATAAGACTTGGTAAGCTTGAGCTAATAGGAGGTAAGGGGTATCATGTTTATGCTGAATTTGAAAAGGCTGGCGGAATAAAACCAGGCGCTGTTGTTGAAATAGCAGGCGTTGAGGTCGGGAAGGTAAAAAGTATAAAGTTAGACGAAAACTATCAGGCATCAGTAGAGATAAGGATTTTAGGGGATATTAAGTTACAAGAAGACTCCATTGCATCAATAAAGACTAAAGGAATCATTGGAGAAAAATATATCAGTATCACACCGGGTAGCTCAGAACAGATTATTCCCAATGGCGGTAAAATAAGAGAAACTGAATCAGCAATTGATTTTGAAGAAATAATATCAAAATATGTATTTGATAAGATATAAATGGAGGCTTATATGGATAGGATATCTGAAGATAAAAGAAAAAAAATTTTTTTCCTAGGGATTATTTTTTTTCTTATGCCTTTTACTTTTACGCCTAATTTATATGCTAAAGAAAGGGTTATTCTTGATCTTAAACAATGTATTAAAATGGCTGTAGAGACAAGTCCTGAGATAGGAGAGTCCCGATATGAAAGGGATGTTTATATAGCAAAAAAACAACAGGCAGACTCAGGAGTCTATCCACAAATAGAAGCCACTGCACTAATTGCACCTTCTCCAAGGGCAAAGAAGGAGCATCTAACACCTGACATTAAGACATCTGTAGGAACAACGATAAATGGTATATTTGGTGGCATTGATATTACATTGATACAGCCTGTATATACCTTTGGGAAAATAACAGGTTATAAAGAGGCTGCCTCAAGGGGTGTAAATATAGCAAACGCGGGAATTTATAAAACAACCGCTGACATTATTTTACGGGTTAAAGAGTTGTATTATGGACTTTTACTTGCAAAGGATATGAGAAAACTGCTCCTTGAGACTCGGGATGAGCTTATTGAATCAATTAAAAAGGCAGAAAAACATATTGAGTTAGATTCTCCATGGGCAGACGAAGTTAACCTTTTTAAGCTAAGGGCCTTCCTTGGTGAGGTGGAAAAATATCTTAATGAGACTGATAAGAATATATCCATTGCAAAAGATGGTCTTATTACGATGACCAATCTACCAAGAGATGTTGAATTTGATATAGCTGACGAATCACTTACACCTGAGGATGCACCCATCGATAATATTATCAACTATATAAAACATGCCCATCAATTCAGACCAGAAATTATCCAGATTAATGAAGGACTGCTTGCAAGGCAGGCTTTGATTAATGTAGAGAGGAGTAATCTCTATCCCCATTTCTTCATCGGATTAAAGGCATCTATTGCAGGAGCAACAAATAGGGATAAAATAGATAATCCCTATATTTTTGATTATTTTAATCACACATCTGGGGCTATATTTGGTGGGCTAAAATGGACATTTGATTTCGGTATAACAAATGGAAGGATAAAAGAGTCAGAGGCTCAATATAAATCCCTTCTTGAAAAAAAGAGATTTGTAGATGAGGCTATACCATTTCAAATAAGAAGATCCTTTCTTGATAATGAGGAATCAAAGAAAAATATAGAGGAGACAGAAAGGGCATACAAAAATGCAAGGAAATGGCTTATTTCTGCAATAGCTAATTTTGATATAGGTATTGGAGATGCGAAGGAAATAGGAGATGCTGCCCTATCTTATATAAGATTAAAGGCTGAATATTTGCGTTCTGTATATAATAATAGAATTTCTTATGCTAACATATTGCATGCATCTGGCATGAGTTATAAGGAGTTGATAAAATAAAATTAGGGGGGCAGATGGGAAAAATTAAAATCTTATTTTTCATTCTTATTTCTTGCTTATTGTTTAATATTAATATTGTAAACGCCGCTGAACCAACTGAACAGTTAAAACAGACAGTTGATAAGGTAATTGATATACTAAAGAACAAGGAATTAAAAAAACCAGAGAAGACAAAGGAGAGGAGATCTGCTATAAGAAAGATTGTTGATGAAAGGTTTGATTTTGAGGAGATGGCAAAAAGATCCCTTGGTATTCACTGGAAGAATAGGACACCAGAAGAAAAAAAGGAATTTGTACCTCTCTTTACTGACCTTTTAGAAAGATCTTATATAAAAAAGATAGAAAGTTATACAGACGAAAAGATTTTATATATTGGAGAGCAGATAGACAAGGAATATGCGGTTGTAAAAAGCAAGATAATTACCACAAAAAAATTAGAAATTCCAATTGACTATAAATTGCTAAACAAAAATGGCACATGGGAAGTATACGATATTGTAATAGAAGGTGTAAGCCTTGTAAATAATTACAGGACCCAATTCAATAAGATTATTCGTTCTGACTCCTATGAGGTCCTCGTCAAAAGGATGAAAGACAAGCAGGAAGAGGAACTATTTATAGAGGGCAAATAGTTATTAATACCTTATTCTGAAATCTTGAAAGCCTTCTAAATAATTTTCCCATTTTATCTCTATGTCTTTCACTTGTGCTCCTGGGGGTCCTATCCTACATTTATTTATAGCAGCTTCTATTAAGCTCCTTTCTCCCTCAAAAACAATCTCTACCCTTCCATCATATAGATTTCTAACCCAACCTTTTAATCCGAGTGAGTTAGCAACCTCCCTTGTAAAGGCCCTATAAAATACTCCCTGCACAATGCCAGAGATATACAAATGCGCCCTTTCATTCATGTATGAATTCCCCCTTATCTACTTATATGATAAAATTTTCAGGCTTTCTATTTATTATTATTATTATTCAACTCTCATAAAAAGCTATAGTTAATTTTAAAGTATATATTAAGAAAATTTTACCTATCCACTTATCTCATGAGTCTGCATAATTATATAGGAAATACAAGCCTCAGTCCATTTTCAATCACGCCTATTTTTGCAGGTGTCATCCCAAGATAGTCTCCATCTATCTGGATATGTGCCTTACCTTTTATATCAATATCTAATGCCTTAAAATAACTGATCCCTTTAAATTTAGTATGTTTACCAATCAATATCCCGAATACACACTTTAAAAGGGAGATCCTTCTTGGACTATGAGTAGTAAAGACATAGAGATAAGGATCTGTGAGCCTTGCATCTGGAGTTACCTTTAAATCTCCTCCATAACATGCTGCCTTCCCTATTATAGTTGTATATCCTAAAAATTCCCTTGATTCAACCTCATTAGACTTAACAGAGGAAACTATCTTAAGTGGAGATGGTCTATAATTAAATAAAACCCCTAATCCACTTAATATATATGCCCCTTTCCCAAAAAACCTCTTAATCCTCTGATTTACTCTGTAAACTGCCTCTCCATCAAATCCAATTCCTGCCATTAATAAAAAGCAACGGGAAACAGAACTTGGAGTTTTGTCATTATTTACAATTAAATTGTGATCTTTTAAATTTTTAAAACTATTTTTATCATCTCTGTTAAGCAATGTTATTCTTCCAAGATGAACCTCTTTTATTATCCCTTTTATTGCGATATAAACTGCCTTTCTTAAATCCCTTGGTATCTTCAATTCCTTAGCAAGCACTGATGTAGTTCCCATTGGTAAAATAGCCATTGGTATATCTGTGTAAACAAGCCCATTAGCTACCTCATTATATGTTCCATCTCCCCCAGCAGCAATTACTAATGGTTTAGGATTAAATGTGCTATAATCTAAGCTAATTTGGCGAGCAAAGGATTCAGCATCTCCCTTTTTTGATGTTAACATCAACTCAACCTTAAACCCTTCTTCTTCAATAAGTCTGACAGCCTTTAATATCTTTTTCTCTGCGCCACCCCCTGATATAGGATTTCCAATAAGAAATATTTTTCTGATTTCTCCCATTTGCTATCCTAAGATACTAATACAGGTGTTTTTTCAAGATAGATTATTAATTCATTAATATCGCAATCCTCCTTAATAATAAATACCCTGCCGCCGTGTCTTTCCCCTATCCTTTTAATATTTGGTATCCTCAAATATCCAAAATCTTTTGATGCTATATAACCAGTATTGTAATCAGGATCATCAGATATACATATCTCTGCTATTACATCCTCATGAGATGCTACCTTTGATGCAAGTATCAAAGCCTCCTTTACAATCTTAGTATTTAATCCCATTTTTGACAATTTCTTATTCAATGCCCTTTCTGCTGTCTTCTCAATGCCAAGCCTTGATGCCCTTATCCCCCTCTCTCTGTCAGGCTCCATCCGATACCCAGACTGATTAGTTATTAATGAAGCTCCACGCATAGTTTTTTTAGAGGTCAAAACCTTAAAGGAATTAATTATAGCTTTTTTTGAAATAGATAAATTTGATAGTTTCTGATATATAATTTGCCTTGCCTCATCTGGAGAATTACATTTTAAAGTAGTAAATGGAAGAAGGCTTATTTTCCTAATCTTATCTTTTATTTCTTCTATCGTTATTATGATTTTATCCGGCTTTCCCCTTGAATGAGTTAATGCCCTCTTAATGTATTCATTGCTTACTTTTAGAATCTCTGATTCTTGATATATTCCCTCAGCCCCTGATATATGTATTTCTAAATTCTTATTTTTAGAACTTTTTTTAAGTTCCAATTCATAATCCCTCTTTCTTGAAAAATTGACATTTTTTGACGCCCTCATTCGAATACTCCACATAAGATTAGATTACAAAATGTCTACTTATTTTTCCAATTTTCCTTTTACAACAAAATTACT
>CAZIMB010000070.1:0-4883 GCA_964540275.1 uncultured Nitrospirota bacterium
AATGTGACATTTCAAAGTAGTAATAAAGTGTGACTTGACTTTAGGAATAACAGTATTTTTTTAAACCAGCATGAGACTCAATAAAGTTATTGAAATTTTAAGAGCGACAATTTAATACTAAAGTTCTTACCAAATGCCTTTTCACCAATTTTCCAAATAATTTCAGAAATAGTGCCAACAGGACATATCCATGAGCAGAATGACTTTTTGAGTAAAAATGATAGAGATATTGCCCCAATAAAGATAACAATTGCTGCAGGATAAATGGGATCAAATATGCCATCAGTAATCCATAGCTTAAATGCCATCAATGCCCCAATAGGCATAAATCAATCTATTGAAGGAGACCGAGCAACCATAGGCGAAACATTATTTTCAATTGATTTGACAAAGAAACAAAAGCCAATCCCTGCATAAAGGACTATGGAGAAGACACTCCACTGAACAATATAGCGGATTTTTCTTATATAGGACCGATTTGTTTTATCCATAATAATCTATTAATCCCTCTACTGAAATACAAAAGTATAAAATAGATGACTCCTAAATCCCATTTCCTTAATAGCCATCATCTATTTTTAATTTTTAATATCTATATAAAGGATTTTATATTGTTAAATCTATTTTAGGATAACAAAAAATATATAGTGAATATATGATCTAAATCAATTTCATGATATAATTTTTTAAAAGGCAATCTTTGATAAAAACTTTATTAATCTTAACAGGGGGTATTTATGATTAAAAATATTTACTGGTATGGCCATGATACATTTAAGATAATAGGAGAAAAGATAATATATACTGATCCTTATAAAATTAAGAAAAAAGACTTAGCAGATATTATATTAATAACACATGATCATTATGACCACCTTTCTGTTGATGATCTAAAAAAGGTTCAAGGACCAAATACTGTCATCATAGCACCGCCTGATTGTGCAAAAAAAATAACCGGTAACGTAAGAATCATTAAACCAGGCGATAAAATAAATGTGAGTGGTGTTGAAATAGAGGCTGTTCCAGCATACAACACAAACAAGCAATTTCATACAAAAGACAAAAATTGGGTTGGATATATCTTTACATCTAATAATCAAAGGATCTATATTGCTGGCGATACTGATTACATCCCTGAAATGAAGACATTTAAAGATATTGATATCGCACTCCTTCCAGTATCAGGTACATATGTTATGACAGCAGAAGAAGCTATACAGGCAGCTCTTGATATTAAACCAAAAATCGCGATTCCCATGCATTATGGCTCAATTGTCGGAGATAAAAATGATGCAAAAAGGTTTGCTGATGGATTGAAAGGGAAAATTGATGTAATTATATTAGAGGAAGAGCAATAATGGATAATTTTCTTTTTTATTCAAAAAACAATGATCTTTCTATAGAAAACATAAGAAACTCTATTTCAGAAAATAGCATCATAGGCAAAGAAATCCTTTATTTTCAAACCATAACCTCTACGAATACTGTTGCTTTAAAGCTTGCTTCTAATAATTGCAAAGAAGGGACTGTCATTATTGCTGATATGCAGACAAATGGTAAAGGCAGACTCGGTAGGAAATGGATATCGCCTATGGGTAAAAACCTTTATATGAGCATAATTCTAAAACCTGAAATCCCACTTAAGGATGCCCAAATCCTAACGCTTTTTTCTGCTATTTCTTGTGCCCACGCCATAAAGAAACTTCATAAGCTTAACGTGTTAATAAAATGGCCTAATGACCTGATGGTCAACAATAAAAAATTAGGGGGCATTTTGACAGAGATAAAGAATGAACCAAAAAGAATATCTTTTGCTGTTATAGGGATCGGCCTAAACATTAATCTTGAAAGAAAAGACCTTCCTGAAGATATAAGAGAAAAGGCTACCTCATTAAAAGAGGAATTAGGTAGAAATGTCTCAAGAACAGATACAATGATTGCCATATTAGAAGAACTTGAGAGAATCTATAATCTTCTTCTTAAATTTGGGAAAACATTTATTATTGGAGAGTATCTAAAAATGTCCTCAACAATTGGTAAAGATATTAAAGTAATTATGAATGATACAAACATCATAGGTACTGCAATAGATATTGATAACAATGGCATGTTGATAGTAAAATTAGCAGATAATTCATTAAAAAAAATAAGTTATGGGGATATAGTGCATATTAGATAATTGTTACAGATTAAGCCCATAAAATTTATTAATTATATACTTCACAGAAAATTTAAAGAAATAAATATTAAAATATGCTTCTTGCTCTTGACATAGGGAATACTACAATTGGAATGGCTTTATTTCCAGAACCTCTAAAAAGCAACAATTTTTTTTTAGAAAAAATCCCTACCCATCCTATAAGGCCCCCAATATTTTATAAAAAAAAATTCATTAAATTTATAACTAATAAAATAAGAAGAAATAATTTACCAGAAGATATCAATGTTATAATATCCTCAGTAGTTCCAAAGGCAAATAATCATATAGATATTGCTATAAGAGATATAAGCAATAAAAAACCCTTAAAAGTCAGTCATAAAATTAATTGTGGAATAGTCTTTCAAGTAAAAAAACCTGAGCAAATAGGAGCAGACAGAATAGCAAATGCTGTAGCAGGAATCAACTATCTAAAAAAAGAGTTTGCAGTCATTGATTTTGGCACTGCCACAACAATTACTGTTATAGGAAATCAAAGGGATTTTATTGGTGGATTGATCTTGCCAGGGATTGAATTAATGCAAAGGTCTCTTCATTCAGGAACAGCAAAACTTCCACTCATCTCAATTAATAAAGTTCCAGAATCTACTCTTGGCAAAGATACACAATCTTCTATATCTTCTGGCATTATATATGGCACTGCATCAGCAGTTGAAGGCATTATAAAAAAATTAGAGAAAGAGCTCAGTTTTAGGTTAAGATTAATTATTACAGGTGGTTTTTCAAACATTATTTCGCCTTTAATAAAAAAAAGACATCTACTCATTCCATTCCTAACATATGAAGGACTTAGGTGGATATATTTAAGAAATTTAGGGAATCAAAATGAATGAACTAAGGAAGGATCCATTATTAAATAAATGGGTAGTTGTATTAAATGATTCAAAACCTCCTGAATATTACTATATTAAACCTTCTAATCAGGAAAAGGATAAAGAATTATGTCTTTTATGCCCTGAAAATAAAAGTGCCCCTTTTAAAGAAATATACGCTATAAGAGATTCTGAAGGGAATTACAAGATACGGGTAATAGCTATGTTTGATCCAATACTCAGAATAGAAGGGGAACTCAACAGAAAAGGTGTAGGAATGTATGATAAAATGAACGGGATAGGGGCTAACGAAATAATTATTGAATCTCCGTCACATAATATCCCTTCTGAGGATATGGGTATTGATCAAATGATTAACGTCATAACAACTTATAAATATCGTCTATCTGAGCTTGAAAAAGATCCGAGGCTCAGATATACCCTGATTTATAAAAAATCCAACATACCTTCAGATAATATAAGCAATCATCCATGTTCACTTCTAATAGCAACACCTATAATACCTAAAGGGATTAAAGACGAGCTTGACGGTGCAAAGGCCTATTATCATTATAAAGAGAGGTGCATATTTTGCGATATTATAAATGAGGAATTAAAAACTGGTGTCCGAATAATAGCTGAAAATAAAGGTTTTATTGTATTTGTTCCCTTTGCCCCAAGGTCACCTTTTGAGTATTGGATAGCCCCAAAAAGGCATAGTTGTGCCTTACAGGAAATCTATGACGAAGAAATCCATGATCTATCTATGATACTGATGATATCAATAAAAAAGATGAAAAGTATATTAAAAAATCCACCTTATAGTTATGTTATTCATACTGCTCCAAACAGGATGCCGAGAAAAAATCATTGGCATACCCTTGGAGATGATTTTCACTGGCATATAGAAGTAGTACCTCAATTACTTACAACTAGCCTTTTTGAACAGAGCTCTGGATTTTACATACTTACTACTTCACCAGAGGATTCTGCAAAATATCTAAGGGAGGCTGAACCCCTTTAGTTGCCTTTATTTTTAAGGATCATATATTATATCAAGGACTTTGTCCTTAAGGAGGTCTAAATATTATGGAGATTAAAAAAATTCTTTTCCCAACAGATTTTTCAGAGGGGGCATTAAATGCACTTTCATATGCAGTTGACTTAGCAAAAACCTATGGAGCTAAATTGTATATATTTCATGCAATATATGATGTAGTAACAGCATCTGGCTGGTATGTCCCCCATATTTCATTTGATGAGATGTACAAAGAGGTAGAAGCAGCCGCAAGAAAAGAATTAGAAAAATTTGGATTAGAAGAGAAAAGAGGATTAAAAGATATAGAGCATATAATAGTCAAAGGCGTTCCTTACGAGGAGATACTAAAATTTGCAAGAGAAAAGAATATCGACCTTATTGTAATTGGTACCCATGGAAGGAAGGGACTTGACAGGGCGCTTTTTGGCAGCACAGCAGAAAGGGTAGTTAGAAATTCTACCTGCCCTGTTTTGACAGTAAGAGAGCCAAAAAAATAAGGTAAATATCATATTAATTCATAATTTATATTATATCTGTTCGTAATAAATTTAATCATGCCTCTAAAGTTAAGGGCAATGGCTTAATTTTCTAAGTAAAATTACTTGTAATCTCAACAAGGTTGAAGCTGAAGCGCAAGCCTTGTAAAGAATTTTTGCAAAGAGATGATGGTGAATTAGGGATATGCACTTGCACTGTGTAGTTTATTTTTGAAAGGGAATTGGGTCATAGCCCTGCGATAGATTATCTTGGACAATAAAAATTTAATCAATGAGATTTGTTGTCTTGTCAAATATAATAGTTCTATCCTTTCCTT
>CAZIMB010000070.1:4983-6388 GCA_964540275.1 uncultured Nitrospirota bacterium
TTCCTTATCCTTTCGGCAACTATAAATGCCTCTTCCTTATTGGTTTGTGGCATTAAAATAGCAAACTCCTCCCCCCCAAACCTGCATATGACATCATCAGCCCGTAGGCTATTTTTAGATATTTGAGCAATTTCCTTTAAAACTATGTCTCCTGCAAGGTGTCCTTCTGTATCATTAAAAAGCTTAAAATCATCTATATCAAATATACCAAATGAAAAAACCATATTGTGCCGCTCTGAGCGGTGAATCTCTTCTGTAAACCTCTCATATAGGTATCTCCTGTTAAAAAGTCCTGTAAGATGATCTGTAATAGAGAATTCTCTTAGCCTTTCTACATTTACATGATAATTATGCATTCTTAGGGCTATTGAAATAAAGGAGGCAAAATAATTAAGAATATTCAAATCCCTTTCTGTGAACCCTTCGCCCGTTTGTTTATCAGCAACGTTCAATACCCCTGTTGTATCAGAATTAAACCTCAATGGTACACTTATAAATGAACCTGTTTTATAATGCCTTCTAGGTTTTATATCAGGTAATGTTATACTCTCTATGTCCCTTACAAAAAGTGGACTTCCATCTCTAAACACCCTTCCTGATATTCCTTCACCTATTTGTATTCTTATATCCTGTACAAGCCACTTATTAATTCCTTTTATGGCCTTTATCATGAGACTGTCATCTTCAACCAGCATAAGAGAGCATTTCTCTGCCCTCAACAATTCGGCTACAGACTCCACAATTGCATCGTAAATAACATCAGGGTCATGAAGCTTAGGCATTAATTTGGATAATGTCAGATGCAAAGCCCTCATATCATTAATACAATTATTATATGCATCTTGGACCTGCAGATTTCTTAAAATAAGGCATAAAAGCTTGCAAAAATCTGAAATACTATCAACTACATCCGCTGGAATGGGAGAATTGAATATACCAATAAATCCTTGGATATAATCAGCGCACAAAATAGGAACTATATGTACAGATTTAATATCCTCGCTAAAGCCTAATCTTCCAATATCTAATGGATTATCTATAAAAAAAGGTTTGGAACTCTTTAAGGAACTAACAATCAAAGGATTATCAGAGGGGATAGAAATTTTTCTTATAGTATCTTTTAAGATGCCCTTTGCCATAAGGGACTTAAAAACATTTTTTTCATTTATAAATATTGATGCTGAATCAATATTAAAAAGAAAGAGAACTGTATCAATAATCAATGAATAAAACTCTTTTATTGAAATATCTGTTTTAATATCTGATATAACTTCAATAAAAGATTTAGCCCATTGATATTTCCTGCGGTTTAGATTTTTCTCATAGTTGTTTTTTAGAAAGGTTTCAAATATTGTTTTTATATTTGATACAATCTTTTGGATAGATGCGTAATCCTGATAAAGAG
>CAZIMB010000071.1:0-6144 GCA_964540275.1 uncultured Nitrospirota bacterium
TAGATTAAACTGTTTAATTATGCTTACAAGTCTAAAGTCAAAATATTTCTGTATCCTTAAAAGAATCTCCTCATCAGGAATAGTACCAGTACCAAATGTTTCAACTTGGACACTGACAGGTTTTGATAAGCCGATTGAATAGCTGAGTTGCACCTCGCATTCATCAGCAAGTCCTGCTGCAACTATATTCTTTGCAGCATAACGGGCTGCATAAGCTCCTATCCTGTCAATCCTCAAGGGGTCTTTTCCGCTAAGAGCAGAGCCACTATGCCTTGCATATTCTCCATAAGTATCAACAGCATTTTTTCTACCTGTTAGACCCGAATGAACAGAAGGACCACCAATGATAACAGGGCCTTCAGGATTAACAAAAATCTTTGTTTTTGAATCAGGTTTTATCTCCTCGTCATGAAATACCGGACCAATTACGTGCTCAAGTATATCTTCGTAAAGCCTATTTAATTTAGGACCACCATTATAAATAGCCTTATCCTGACTGGCTATTATAGTTATGGTATGTATACGATAGGGTCTTCCATTTTTATACTCAACCCCAACCTGTGTCTTTCCATCAGGCTCAAGATAAGGCAGTATATGCTGAAATCTGACAGATGTAAGGCGTCTAGCAAGTTTGTGAGCAAGCCACACAGGCAAAGGCATATACGATGAGGTTTGATTGCATGCAAAACCAAAGACCGTTGCCTGATCACGGACATGTATCTTATCTATCTCCTCTTCAGAGAGGTTTCTTTCATCAAATAAAGATTCTATATCATGCCTTGATTCCTTAATGCTCGTAAGAATACTGCATGTTTTTGCGTTGAAAGTATTTTCGGTGTATCCAATCTGGCTAATTACTTGCCTTGCTATATTAGAAAAATCCACAGAAGCGTTAGATTCAAATCTCGCTGCTATAAATACAATATTTGTAAATACTGCACACTCCGCCCTAATCCTTGAATATGGGTCCTGTTGAAGAAAGCGATCTACAATCGCGTCACTAATCTGATCGCAGAGTTTGTCAGGATGTCCTTCTGTAACAGATTCGGATGTAAACATGAAGTCCCTTTTCATTTTTTCACCTCTTTTTAAAAGCAATAGGTCATAGGCTATTAGGCCATAGATTTAATTTCTTCTTTACCTATTGCCTAATGCCCCATAACCAATGCCTTTTGTACTTTCATTAACTAAAAGTGGTACTAAAGCACCTCCTGTAATCACAATGCCGTCAATTATATTGATAGGTGTAATTCCGAGAAGTCCTCTCAATCCAGGCACTATCATAGACAGTAGTTGAATAGCTAATGATCCAGTGATGGCTATATTGAGATACTTGTTAGGAGGCAATTTTTCTTTATTGAATATGCTGTGTTTTTCCGAGCGACAACTTATTGAATGAAAGATCTGCCCCATTGAAAGACTCATAAAAGCTATGGTACTAGCCCTTGGTGCTATGCCATATCTAACGATTCCGTAACCATAGGCACCAAGTGCACCTGCTGACAATACAGCGGACTCAAAGGCTATTCTTTTAAAATCATAGGATCTTATAATTGGGTCATTGGGATCCCTTGGAGGACGACTTAAAACATCAGGCTCTGGAGGCTCAAGGGCAAGGGCGAGACCAGGAGCTACATCTGACATTAGGTTAATCCACAGTAACTGCATGGCAGTAAGTGGCTGACCAAGACCACCTGCAATAGCTGTGAACATAACCATTATCTCACTTAAGTTTGTAGACAGAAGAAAATGAACAGATTTTCTTATATTGTTATAAATCGTCCTTCCCTGACTTATAGCAATAATCATTGTCTCCAAATTGTCGTCCTCAAGCACCACATCTGCAACCTCCCGAGCTACATCAGTGCCTGTATGCCCCATAGCAACACCTATATCTGCGGCCTTTAGCGCAGGTCCGTCATTAATTCCATCACCTGTCATTGCAACAACCTTTCCTGCACTTTGAAGTGCCTGGACAATCTGGAGCTTATGGGCTGGACTAACCCGAGCAAAAACTCGCACCTTCTCACACATAGCCTTTAGAGCATCCTGATCTATATTCATCAAATTTGTTGAATCCAAAATTTCCAATTGTTCACCCTTACTCAGTCCTAACTCCTTGCCTATAGCATAGGCAGTCGGACTTTGGTCTCCTGTTATCATTATTGTATCTATACCAGCCTTTTGAAATGAGCCTATTAATTCCTTCACTCCTATCCTTATTGGATCCGCCATACCCACAAGACCTAACCAAATAAGTTCTGAGTTGTTAATTAAAAATTCAGTTTCTAAAGTGTCCTTTGATGAATTAATCCTTAACTCAGAATCATTAAACCAAGAGTTAATACCCTCATCTATAAATGCGTAAGCCACACCTAACACCCTCATTGCCTCTCCTGCCATCCGCTCATTTTCTATTTCTATGTTCAGACGGTCATCTTCTGTAATAGGTATTTTCTTTCCATCTTTTAATTGAAAACTACAGGCAGATAATACCTCCGTTGGACTTCCCTTCACAGCAATAATCTTTCCGGTATGCTTCTCACTACCAAGGATTTTAATAGCATGTATAGTAGTCATAAAATTACGATTCTCAGAACGATGCTTTATGCCTATAAGGGTAAATTTCTCTCTAATCTTAATAATGTCTACCCCTGCAGTCAAAGCTAAATTCACAAGGGCGTTTTCTGTAGCAGATCCATGGATAACATAATTGTCATTTAATTTCTCAATCCTGCTCTCATTGCAGATCACAGATATATGAATGAGCCTTAAAAGCTCATCACACTGATATGGATTGATAAAAATGTCTTTTCTATTTAGAGGTGTTTTCTTACCCAATAGATCTTCATTTACAGTTGACAAGATGAATTTATCCCCTTCTATCTTTATCCTTCTCATGCCAGTAAATATGGAAACTACAGTCATCCTATTCATAGTAATAGTTCCTGTTTTATCAAGGCATATGGTCTGGATTGACCCAAGGGTCTCCACAGCATCAAGGTGACGGATGAGGACATTGTGTCTTTTCATATTTCTTATGCCGAGTGCAAGGGTTGTTGTTGCAACTGCTGGAAGACCTTCTGGGACAGCAGCAACTGCAAGGGATATTGATGTCTTGAGCATATGTAGAAAGCTATATCCACGAATAAGTCCTATTATAAATATAGCTCCACATATAGCACTGCCTATCAACACCAGTTGGGTTCCCATTTTATTCAATTGTCTCTCCATCGGGGTTTCAGGAGGTCTTGCCTTCCCAACAAGAGACTGGATCTTCCCTATTTCGGTAAACTTTCCAGTTGCAACCACAACTGCGATTCCCTGTCCTCCTGTAACGAGTGTGCCCATGTATACCATGTTTATCCTATCAGCAAGGGGGATATTATTAGTCCTGAAATTAGGAAGATCAGAAGTCAAATCATCTGAATCTTCATTTTCCGCACTTCCGTACTTCAGTGCTTGGGTGCCTTTTATTACCGGCATACTTTCTCCTGTAAGCGCGGATTCATCAATACTAAGATGGTGTGCCTCTACAAGCCTTGCATCAGCAGCCACATAACTGCCTGGCCTGAGCATAAGAATATCCCCAGGAACTATTTCCTCTACCCCGACTTCTTTTAGGCTTCCTTCTCTTACTACAAGGGCTGATGGTCTGACGAGACTCTTTAATGAATGAATAGTTTTTTCTGCCTGACTCTCTGTGATATAACCGATGGCTGCATTGATAGTAACAACGCCCATAATCACAATAGCATCCGCAATACCTCCTGTTAAAATTGAAATTCCAGCTGCAACTCCAAGAAGGGCAACAGGAAGAGACTTAAATTGGTCAATAAAAATACTGAATCCCGAGCGGGGAACTGCTTCAGGTAGTATGTTTGGTCCATACTTCTTGAGATTTTCTTTTACATCTCTCTCTGACAATCCATAGTTTTTGTCAACATTAAATGACTCTAAAACCCTCTCAGGATCTATTAGATGCCATGGTTTTATATCCTGATCTTTTGCATGAATAACTGCCCTTCTTAGCTTCCTTCTGTTATAAGTAGATCGGCTTTCATTAGTCTGCAGGACTTGGTCTGCAGACAACTGGCTTTTATTTTGATTTCCTTGACTTAAGATTTTTGAATTATGTCCATTAACAGCTTCTCTGTATTCAATAACAATGCCTTCAATAACAGAGGCTATGGTGTGAACATCGTTGTCTGAATTGAAAAAAACAAGTATATTTCCCGTGAGTGAATTTACCCGAAAGCGGTTTATCTCTTCTTTTTCTGAAAGCCTAAACTCAATATATTTTTTAAGGGACTCCGAACGATGGAGTCCCTTGATTTTATAGCGCGCCCTGCCTTTTACAGAGGCGTGTATTGCTTTAACCACACCCGATTACTCTCCCCTTCTTCCTCTGCCCTTTGTTGTGATTTCTGGAGACTCGGTTATTACTGGAGGTGGTGAAGCTTCCTGAGAAACTGGTCTTGGTTTTGGAAGGGCAGCACCTGCAACTTCCTTCACTCCTTCAACAACCCCAACGAGCATATCCCTAACAGCCCTAACAGCAGTATTTCCTAAAGTGCCAGCTGTCTCAATAGCACCACCTACTGCAACCTTAGCCACTTCCTCCACATTGCCGCCTATTTCCTTTGTAGCCTCAATAACACCATCAACAGCCCTTCTTGCAACGAGAGCAACATCAGCACCAATTTCCGCAGCACCTCTTACAGCGCCCCTTACAGTCTGGCTCGATGCAGAAACAATATCTCCTCCCACATCTGCCACGCCCATTACTATGCCCTTTGCCACGCTCTTTGTGCTGAGTATAAGACCTGTACCAACCTCTTCAGTAGCCTGAATAGTGCCCTTAATGATATCTTTAATAATCCCGACGCTTTCGTTTGCCACAGAGCCTGTTGCTCTAATAGTATTCGAAACAGTATTTTTTGCAAGACTTACAATCTCTGCCTCAATCTCGTTAATACCCTTAAGGCTGCTTACTACACCTTCTTTTACGGCTATTCCAGCCTTTCCTATACCCTCGCTTACACCTGTGCTGCCTGCTGTTGCTTCGTTTGACATCTTGACCTCCTCAGGGCA
This sequence comes from uncultured Nitrospirota bacterium, assembly GCA_964540275.1. Classification (GTDB taxonomy): domain Bacteria; phylum Nitrospirota; class Thermodesulfovibrionia; order Thermodesulfovibrionales; family Dissulfurispiraceae; genus CAZIMB01. The sequence goes on from CAZIMB010000071.1 coordinate 5,095, forward strand.
TAAGGGGAAACTTTGTCCCTCTTATGAAATCCCTTTTTTAGTTTTTCTTGCTTTGTAAGATCTGAAGATTTCAAGAAATATTTTTATTAAATTTTGTTTGCAAAGCTTATAATTTAAGAGTTTAGTTGTTTTCTTTTACAGAATTTTTAAGTTCAAGTTAAAATTCGGTTAAATTATTCCACGCCCTTATGTCCTGATTTTAAAAATATGTTTAATGCATACCAGAAGGCTGTATACCAGGCAGGCGCTGCAAAATTGCCTCTACTTATTTGATAAATTCCAAGACCTAAAAGGGTCAGAAAGGCTATACCTGGAATATCAATGTCGCCTCCTGTTATACCTTTTATCTTTCCATTTATATCTTGATAAACCCTTGATATTGTTAAGTGCAGTCCCTTTGAATTTATTTTGTTGTTCTTGAGATCGAAGATATTCCTCTCTCGTGCATAATTAGCAATCTTTTCTATCTCAGATGTATGCCTAATTATGATGCTTCCTAACATAGGATTAAGATCAATGGTTTCAATGCCACTAAATCCAGATAACTGTTCTTTTAAAGAATTAAAATAATACAAATCCCCTCTTTTTGAAGGTATTTTAAGCCTTGCCCTACCAGAAATTTTATGGATTAAGAAGGCATCTGGGATATCAGGCACCTGACTCGCTCCCTGGTGTAACAGCAGAGGTTGTCTCTTTATGAGCCTCTGCCATTTCAGCCTTTGCCTCTGCTACTACATCTTCAACCATTTCACTAACCTCTGCCACAGTCTCCTTTCCTTTCTCATAGAGCATAATTCCTCCTTTTATTACTGCCTTTGCAAGAGGTTTTACTATGCTGGCTGCAATAGGCACTATTACAGGTGCAATAATTGCTGCCCCTATACCTATAGCAAGCCCACTAAGGATATTTCCCTTTAATCCATTTTCAAAAATTGCCATATATTGCTCCCCCCTATATCAAAAATATTTATTTTTATATTTATAAGGGTATCAATTGCAAATACTGGTGTCAATAAATTTTTTCATTACATACCTATAACCTTGCTTTTC
>CAZIMB010000072.1:0-5950 GCA_964540275.1 uncultured Nitrospirota bacterium
GAGGCAATTTGACCTATGATATAATGAGATAGCAATTGTTTTGGGACACCACCATTTTAAATTTATTGTATATAACAGAATTTGATGTTTACCTATTTAACCTAAATCCCATAAACAAGCAGAGTGGTGTCCCAGGATCTATAATTACCAAAGTACTCCAACTACACTCCGACCAGCTTCTGCTGATAATTCAATTATACCTCCTTTAAACATGAAGGCATTTGTAAATCCTGCAGCCCTTAATGCCATAGTTGCCGCAGCAGCTCTTGTACCAGTATGGCATAATACAATGACTTTTTTATCAGTTGGAAGTTTAGCTAAATTTTCTTCCTTAAAAAGTTCATGCATTGGAATTTTAATAGTGTTTTTATAGGTAACTCCAACAATCTCCATCTCCTGTGGTGTTCTGATATCTAAAATAATAAAGTCTTCCTTTTTTTTAATTAACTCAAATAATTGTTTAGCATTTACTTCACATGGTCTCTTGGCTATCATTTCAGGTGTTAGCTGAGAAAACATCATATCAAACTTCTTTGCCATCTCCTTATCAAAAGAATAGGCATTTGTTGCCAAAAAAACTGATACCAATAACCCAAAAAGTACCCTTACCATCTTTTACCTCCTACAAGGTTAAATATTTTAATGCCCTAATTATGAAACCTTGAAAATCAAGGATTCATAAAAACACTAATTTATAATTATATAATAAATTTTCTTATAAAAATCAACTTCATGTATTATTTATTGCCTCAAAAACATCTTCTGTTTTATGATATATACTATGCTTACACCTGATAAACAGTTTGAGTTAATCAAAAGGGGTACAGTTGAGATAATCCTTGAGAAAGAGCTTCTCCACAAGCTTGAGAGGTCTTATAGAGAAAACAAACCTCTTAAGATCAAGGCTGGTTTTGACCCTACTGCCCCTGATATTCACCTTGGGCATACTGTTTTACTTGAAAAAATGAGGCAGTTTCAAGAGTTGGGTCATGAGATTATCTTTCTCATAGGTGATTTTACAGGTATGATAGGTGATCCAACTGGAAGGTCAGAGACAAGAAAACCACTAACAGCTGAAGATGTCAGAAAAAATGCAGAGACATATAAACAACAGGTTTTTAAAATCCTTGACCCAGAAAAAACAATTGTCAGGTTTAATAGTGAATGGTTTGAGAAGATGAGCGCTATAGAGGTAATAAAGCTTGGGGCAATGAAGACAGTGGCAAGAATGCTCGAAAGGGAAGACTTTAAAAAGAGGTTTACAAGTCAACAAGATATAACTATACTTGAATTTTATTATCCTTTGCTTCAGGCATACGATTCTGTATATCTCAAAGCTGACATTGAGTTAGGTGGTACTGATCAAAAGTTCAATTTATTAATGGGCAGACAGATGCAGGAAGCAATGGGAATGGAAAAGCAAGTATTAGTGATGATGCCTCTTCTTGAAGGTACTGATGGAGTGCAAAAGATGTCAAAAAGCCTCGGTAATTATATAGGGATATATGAACCACCAAAAGAGATATATGGTAAGATTATGTCTATTAGTGATGAGTTGATGATTAAATATTATGAATTGTTAAGTCATATAAGCATAGAAGAGCTTAATTCTTTAAAGGAGGGATTAAAGTCAGGATCAATTCATCCCAAAAATGCAAAGGAGAATCTTGCATTAGAGATTGTAGAAAGATATTGGGGGAAAGATGAGGCAATAAAGGCAAAAGAGGAGTTTGAAAGGATATTTAAAGAAAAAGGTTTGCCCGAAGAGATTCCAGTATTTGAAATTGATTGGATAGATGAAGATATATGGCTCCCTAAAATTATGAAGATATCTGGCATTACACCAAGCACTGCCGAGGCAATCAGATTAATAAAACAGGGAGCTGTACATATTGATAATAATAAGGTTTACAATCCAGATATTAGGCTTAAAAAGGGCAATTATATTCTAAAGGTTGGGAAAAGAAAGTTTATCAAGATAATACCTAAATAAATCCTGTTTTAAGCAGCAACAGCTTCAGACTTCCCAACAAGTTCATCCATAAGCATCTTAACAGAGACTATTCTATCTACCCTTGATGCATTAGTACCTACTGTAAAGAGAGGTTCTTCCTTATCACGATTATAACCAGCAGAGCTTAATAAACCATTACAAATGCAGAAATAGTTTTTATTATCCTCCTTAGCAGGACAGATACTAAATTTACCATCTTTGTCTTTTAAAAGAACATATCCCTTATCACATTTAGGGGGGCGCAAAGCCTTTAATGATGAGACATACATGGGAGACTGCTTTATTACCCTAAAAGGCAATCCGCATGGGGAACCAGGCTTATCAGCAACAACTATGTCTTCTTCCTTTGCCATCAGGACAGCCTGTTTATACTCATCTGAGGCGCTACTTTCAATGGTTGCAAGAAATCTCGTTCCCATCTGAACACCATCAGCTCCCATTTTTATAAATCTTACTATATCTTTATGATCATAGATTCCACCTGCTACAATTACAGGGAAATCTCCATATTTCATCGCCACATCTTTGACAGGTGGCAAAAGGTTTTCAAGCCTGTTAGATTCTAAATTTATGTCAGTAATCTTAAATCCAAGATGACCTCCGGCAAGTGGGCCTTCCAAAACAACTGCATCAGGTCGGTAGCCATATTTTTCCCACTTTTTACATATCAATTCAAGAGCCCTTGCAGAAGATACTATTGGTATAAGAGCTGTATCCTTTGGAGGATAAATAGCAGGAAGGGTAAGCGGCAAGCCAGCTCCAGAGATAATTGCGTCTGCTTTAGCATCTATTGCACCTTTAACAGAATCATTATAATCCCTTACCAATGCTACCATTATATTAATGCCAGCATATCCTCCTTTGGCTTTAGCAAGTGAAACCTCTTCATATGCAGCCTCGTATGAATTGTATTTCCTACCTGTTCTGCGTGATACAAGTCTGTCAAGACAGGCGCTTGAAACTATGCCAAGACCACCTTCTTGTGCAACAGCACTTGCAAGAGGATATAATGATACCCCTACCCCCATACCTCCCTGAATAATAGGTATTTTTATCCTTTTGCCCTTTATTACAAGCTCAGGCAATGTTGACTTAAAATTCAATTATATCTCCTTTATTGTTTATTTTAATCCTTATATATGCTACCTCAATGATGTCCGCCCTCAGAATGACCGCCTGCAATTATATAGATAGAGTCAGAATCTCCCTTGTTCTCTAAAAAACATTCATTATCACCTGTTATATGAAATGCAGAGCCTTCTTTTAACCTTCCAGAATAATACCCTGAAACCTCAATATCTCCCTTCACTATCAGTACTATCTCCTCATGTCCCTTACCCGGTTTAATCAATCTATTTTTTTCTCCTTTCCTTAAAACACCGTATATCATATAGCAGGCATGGCTATTGGTGTCTTCATAGCCGAGAATACTTTCTCCATTTTCTGATATCAATGCCCTGCTTTTTAAATCAATGATTTTCATCTTCAATATCTTATATATACCGTAGCAGAATTATACTAAATTTTGCATTTTGGATATTCCTATGTCCTGTATTCTGCATTGATTCTCACATAATCTTCAGTAAGGTCACAGGTTAGCACCTTTGAATATCCCTTACCAAGATTTAGGTCAACCATTACCTTAACCTCATTACCTTTCAATCTTTTATTTGCCTCTTTATCCATTCCAGTTCCTACTCCGCCTTTAACTACACTTACATTATTTAAAGATATATCCACCTTTTCCTCCTTAATAGAAATATTACAATATCCAAGGGCTGCCATTATCCTTCCCCAATTAGCATCATTGCCATATAAAGCCGTCTTTACAAGCATTGAATTAGCAATAGCAAAAGCAGCCTTTTCTGCATCCCTATCATTTTTAGCATTTTTTACCTCTATCTCTATTATCTTTGTTGCTCCCTCGCCGTCTTTTACTATCATCTTACTTAATTCATAGGTTACTTCATAAAGGGTTTCAGAAAATTTTCTATATTCTGCACTATTACTCCTCTCTTCTATTATTGGTTTATTTCCTGCCATCCCATTTGCCATTATCAGTACGGTATCATTCGTTGACATATCACCGTCTACTGTTATCTTGTTAAAGGAATTCTGAACAGCAAATTTTAGAGCCCTATTAAGTAATGATCTTTCTATATTTATATCGGTCAGTATAAAACAAAGCATAGTAGCCATATTTGGACATATCATGCCAGCCCCTTTACAAATTCCTGATATAACAATCCTTTTACCATCAATATTTATTTTTTTGCTTACTGCCTTTGGAAAGGTATCCGTTGTCATAATAGATGCTGCAACATCTTCAATATTTGATTTACCTAAATTATTAACAAGCTCCATAATTTTTGGTCTTATCCTATCCATAGGCATGGGAGTACCGATGACACCTGTTGAACAAACATAAACACTATTGGGTTTTAGTCCAAGGGCTCTGGCAGTTAATTCTGTCATCTCAATAGCATCTTTCATGCCCTGTCTTCCGTTGCATGCATTTGCATTGCCACTATTTACAATTATTGCCTGCCCTATCCCTCTCTTAATCCGTTTAATATCAAGCCTGACAGGAGCAGCCTTTATTTTATTTTTTGTAAACATTCCAGCCATTACAGCCTCTCTTTCTGAATAAATAATGGCAAGATCTTTTCTTCCAGCCTTCTTAATGGCAGCTTCTACAGTTGAGAAAAGAAAACCTTTAGGGGTGTACATAAAAAGTTCCTTAATATAAAATGTTAAGAATTATAACATAAATGAGAGATCCCTTATAATCACCTCTATTGCTTTTTTCCAAGAGAGGGATTAATGATTATCTTAAATCGCTGATAGAAATGTCTATTTTTAAAATAGACATGATCCAGGCAAATAAGTTTATAATAGTTAATGAAACAAAAAAATGATAAAAAAATTACCCCATTATCTTGCGATTGGAAATCTCCATCAAGTAAAAGAGAGGTTAAAAACAAAAACATTATAATCAGGTATAGAGGTAATTTTAAATGGCGAGGGGTAAAAGAAGATAAATACAAAAATAAAGAAGATGGCTGGTCATCTATAACAAGAAATGTATTAATTGGTAATAATGGTGAAGATACTAGATTTCATGTCCGATATTTTGAGATTCAACCTGGTGGATATAGTAGCTATGAATGGCACAAGCATACACATGTAGTTATATGTTTAAGGGGAAAAGGCCTTGTAAGACTTGATAAAAAGAGATATCCTATCAATTATCTTGACACTATATATATAGCCCCGAATATTAAACACCAACTTATTAATCCATATAATGAACCTTTTGGCTTTCTATGTATTGTAAATTCAAAAAGAGACATGCCAAAACCTGTTAAATAATTTATAAGGCAGAGGGTTCTAATTTAACTATATCAGATATCCAAATACCTATCTATTTCCCACTGCGTCACCTGCATCTTGAATTCATTCCATTCTTTTGTCTTTATGTAATTATATCTACTGTGCAGATGATCTCCAAGTGTTTCCTGCATTAGTTTATTTGCTTTAAGTTCATTTACCGCCTCATACAAAGAGGATGGCAATGTCTCTATATTCATAGATGTTAGTCTCATCTCGTCAAATTTATAAAGGTCTTCTTCTATAGGATCAGACAGGGGGTATTATTCTGTATTCCGTCAAGTCCTGCTGAGAGCGTAACTACAAAAGTCAGATAGGGCTTATATGCTGAATCAGGACATCTAAGCTCTATCCTTGCTGAATTTGTCTTGTCTTTAAACCAGTTAGGTACCCTTATAAGTGCTGATCTGTTAATCCTCATCCTCGACCATAAAATATAAACAGAGGCCTCAAAACCAGTTATTAGGCGCTTATATGAATTGACGGTAGGACATAAAACTGCCATCATTTACATGATTAAGCTGTCCTGCTATAAAGTTATAGGAA
>CAZIMB010000073.1:0-5845 GCA_964540275.1 uncultured Nitrospirota bacterium
GGACTATTAGAAAAGGCTATTAATGAGTATGAGACTGTGATAAAGTTAGATCCAAATAACCTAAAGGCATATTTTAATCTTGGGGTAATATATTATGAAAAGAGTCTTAATAATAAGGCTAAAGAGCATTTTGAGACAGTACTAAAATTAAACCCTGATGATAAAGAAGCCCTTCAATATCTGAAAAAGCTTACCAAATCATGAATATAATTATAATCCTTTTATTAATACTTACTCTTACAGCTTCATCCTTTGTCAGAAATAATTCTTGGCAGACTAATATATCAATTTGGGCAGATGTATTAACAAAGTCTCCTCAAAAATCAAGGGCACATACAGAATTTGCAACTGCAGCATACCTAAAAGGATTTAAGGAAGAGGCAAAAAAACATTATGAAATAGCCTTGCAACTAAATCCAGATGATTCAATGGCTCATGTTAATCTTGCCCATATTTTTTCAGATTATGGGCTCATAGACAAGGCTTTAGAACATTATCAGAAGGCTATCAGCCTTAAAACAGACTTTGCAGAGGCACATTTTAATATCAGTGTTATCTATTTAAAACTTGGGCAAATTGATAATTCAATCATACATCTAAAAGAGGCAATTAATATAAACCCTGATTATCCAGAGGCTCACAATAATCTTGGCAGTATTTACACATCCTTGAATTTATTGAATGAAGCTATAAAGCATTTTCAGATTGCAGTTAGATTAAAACCATATTATCTGGATGCCCGATTTAATCTCGGATTTGCTTATCTTAGCATGGGCAAGATAGATGAGGCACAAAGGGAATTAAAAGAGGTATTAAAAATAGATTTAAACCATTCTCTGGCAAAACAATACCTTGACTACATTAATTCCCAATATATTACTAATTAATTTCCCTAATTCTTAATCAGGCAATGCAAGCATGGCATTAAAGCCTTTAGATGGTGTTTCCTTAAGTGTTACATATAAATGTTTCTTTAAGGATTACGGCAATTTGGTATAATAAAAAAAAATGACTGATATATATAAACAAAATTCACCTCTTGTCTCTATTATTATTGTTAATTGGAACGGTAAACATCTCATTGAAGAATGCATTGAATCATTAAGAAATCAGACCTTCAGGGATTTTGAGGTTATTGTAGTTGACAATGGTTCAACTGATGGGTCATCAGAGTTCATAAAAAATTCTTTTCCAGAAGTAAAACTCGTACTGTTGTCCTCTAACAAAGGTTTTGCTGGTGGAAACAACGCAGGAATTAAGATTGCAAAAGGCAAATACATTGCCTTATTAAACAATGACACAAAAGCTGATCCAAGATGGCTTGAAAATATTGTTGAAATAGCTAATAGCACACCTGATGCGGGGATGTGGGCTTCTAAAATACTTTCATATTATAAGACAGATACAATCGATAATGTAGGTCTTCTAATCTATAAAGATGGTATAGCAAGAGGGAAAGGTAGGCTAGAGCAAGATAATGGGCAATATAATATCGTAACTGAGGCCTTTGTTCCGAGTGGATGTGCAGCATTATACAGAAAAGAGATGTTAGATAAAATAGGCTTATTTGATGAGGATTTTTTTGCATATGCAGATGATGTTGATATCGGATTAAGGGGAAGAATTGCTGGTTGGAAATGTCTTTATGTCCCTAATGCAATTGTATATCATAAATACTCGGCTTCATCTTCTTCTTATTCTGCACTCAAAGCATTTTTAGTTGAAAGAAACAGGATATGGATTTTATTGAAATACTTTCCCTGTGATATGATTCTTGTGAGCCCCTATTTTACACTAAAAAGAATGCTAATAATGTTTTTGGGGGCAATTACTGGTAAAGGAGCTAGCGGAAAATTTTCAAGAAATTACTCTTTTTTTTATGCAATCTATATATTACTTAAGGCATGGTGTTCAGCAATACTTTATCTTCCTAAAATCATACGCCAGAGAAAACAGATATCAGGTATTAAAAAAATTACCAACAGGGAATTAAGGAAATTAATTAACAAATTTAGCATCTCAGCCACAGAATTGGCACTGAAGGATTAAAATGAAAATACTTATTATAGTTCCAGCATATAATGAAGAGGTTAATATATCTGGTGTAATAAATGACTTGAGAGAGAATTTTCAAGAAGGGGATATCCTTATTGTAAATGATGGATCTAAAGATAAAACAGAGTTTATTGCAAAGGGTTTGGGTGTTAAGGTATTAAGCCTTCCGTATAATCTCGGCATTGGTGGCGCTATGCAGGCAGGCTATAGATATGCAAAATTGTATGACTATGATATTGCTGTTCAATTTGATGGAGATGGACAGCACATTGCTTCAGAAATAAAAAAACTTATATCAGCATTGATAGATAACTCAGTAGATTTAGTAGTTGGCTCAAGATTTCTTAATCACAAGGATTACAAACCATCATTTTTCAGGCAAATAGGCATATCCTTTTTTTCTTTTCTTTTGTCTATAATACTTGGGATGAGGGTTACTGATACTACCTCTGGATTTAGGGCAGTCAACAAAAGGGTGATTAATTTTTTTTCTGATGTATATCCTGATGACTATCCTGAGGTTGAGGCATTGGTACTGCTACATAAGGAAGGCTTTAAGATTAATGAAGTAGGTGTAAATATGAAGCAGAGAAAAGGTGGAAGGTCATCCATTACCCCATTTAAGTCTGTTTATTATATGATAAAGGTATTGCTTGCTGTTTTAATAGATCTTATAAAGAGGAGCAAGGGATATGGATTTAATTGAAATTATAGCAATAACAGGAAGCCTTGCTATATTTTTGATAGTCATAGATTTTATCAGGAGGGGTGTCCTTAAAGAGAGATATTCACTCCTTTGGCTATTTGCAAGTATTATTCTTATGATTTTTTCCTTATCAAGAGATTTGCTTCACTTTTTAGCAGATATTCTTGGTATTTTTTACCCCCCTTCCCTACTTTTTATTATAGCCTTTATCTTTCTCCTTTTGATAACATTCCATTTCTCTGTAATTATATCTGGTTTGTCAGAAAAAAATAAAAGATTGGCTCAGGAAATAGGTATTTTGAAATTAATGATAGAGGATTTGTATAGTAAAATTAATAAAACTAATTAAACTGAGGCGATAATTCTTGCTGGTGGTTTTTTGACTTGGCCCCAAGGCATTGTGTTAGTCTTGCCGAAGCTTATGGCTAAAATTCATGGAAAGCCCTTCATTTCATACATATTAGACTATTTATCAATTCCGAATATTATTAAAATTTTACTGTATATGGGGTATATCTGTGGGATATAAATCAGTACGAATTACGGGAAATGACAATAGAATATATAATTAAAAGCAGACCCCTTGATATAGATTTCACTATATGTAAAAATATGGAATTTACAAAAGAAGAAATTAGCTCAAGACTTCAAAGTGGATAAGTGTTTTGAATAGCAAAAAGACATTTGAAATAATTTTGAAATTGTAAAAAGCTTTTTACGAAAGAAATTTTAAGCAAGATAAAAAACATGAAGAGTGGTTTAATAAAATTATGACTATTTTACTTACTGGAGCTACTGGTTTTTTAGGAAGTCATCTTCTTAATAGATTATTAAAATTAAACTATAATGTAATTATTTTAAAAAGAAGCACATCAAATACTTGGAGAATAGATTCATTATTGCCAAGAATAAGAAGCTATGATATTGACAAGATTGAAATTGAAAAACCTTTTATAGATCAAAGAATAGATGTTGTTATACATACTGCTACAAATTATGGAAGGAAAAATTCAAAAGTCTCAGATGTGGTTTACACAAACTTATTTTTTTCAGTAAAGTTGTTAGAGACAGCAACCCTTTTCAATACTGATATATTCCTCAATACAGATACATTACTATATAAATATTTAAACTCCTATTCCCTATCTAAAAAACAGTTTGTAGAATGGCTTAAATATTTTAGCAATAAAATAAGAGTCGTAAACTTAAAGATAGAGCATATATATGGACCAAAAGATGATAATACAAAATTTGTAACTTGGATTATAAATCAAATGCTTCAAAATGTAGATTCTATTGATTTGACGGAAGGCAATCAAAAAAGAGATTTTATTTTTGTAGACGATGTTGTAGATGTATACCTTTTAATGCTTGAAAAATATAAAAGTTTTCAAAAATTTAGTGAATTTGATGTTGGAACAGGCTGTCCAATAAAACTCAAAGATTTTGTAATTAAAATTTATGAAGAAATCAAGAGGTTGCAGCCAATAAAAACAATTCTAAATTTTGGAGCGATACCATATAGAGAGGGTGAAATTATGGAAATTCAGGAAGATATTAAACCCCTAATTAAATTAGGGTGGAGACCTAAAGTTTCTTTAGAAGAAGGAATAAGAATAATCTTGCAGGAAGAAAGAGGTAAGGACAAGAGGCACATTTGAAGTTAGAAATATAAAAATATTATGATTTGTCTACCAGCAATCTGAAAATAAAAAACCAAAAAAAGGTAAATTATTAAAAATTTTATAAAGGACTTATAGATATAAAAAAATTTATAAAGGTTAGGTTATGAAATATTTAATAACAGGTGGATGCGGTTTCTTAGGTTCTAATCTCTCCTTTGAAGTTTTGAAGAGAAAAGAAGAACTATTTGTCTTTGATAATCTTTATAGAATTGGCTCAGCTGAAAATTTAGCCTGGCTGAGATCCTTAGGAGATTTTAAATTTTTAAATTTTGATATTCGTAATAATAATGATGTTGAAAAGGCTATAAAAGAGATAAAACCTGATGTAATTTTTCATCTTGCAGGTCAGGTAGCTATGACAACATCTATTGAAAATCCCCGCATGGATTTTGAAGTAAATGCCCTTGGTACATTTAATTTGTTAGAGGCAGTTAGGAAATATTCTCCTGACAGCATAGTAATCTATTCTTCTACTAATAAAGTCTATGGAAATTTAGAATGGACCAGATATGTTGAAACAGAAACGAGGTATATAACCCCTGATTTTCCTAATGGTTTTCCAGAAACAATACCTTTAGATTTTCATTCACCCTATGGTTGTTCCAAAGGTGCAGCAGATCAATATATGCTTGATTATGCAAGGATATATAACTTAAAAACTGTTGTTTTCAGACACTCCTCTATTTACGGCGGAAGGCAATTTGCTACTTATGATCAAGGATGGATTGGTTGGTTTTGCCAAAAAGCAATAGAAACAAAGAAAGGCACTTTAAAAGAGCCTTTTACTATATCAGGTAACGGAAAACAGGTAAGAGATGTTTTGCATGTAGATGATGCAGTGGTGCTTTATTTTAAAACAATAGAAAAAATTGAAAAAGTGAAAGGGCAGGCATTTAATATTGGTGGGGGTAGCAACAATAGCCTTTCTCTATTAGAACTGTTTCAGCTATTGGAAGAACTACTTGGAATAAGATTGAATTATACGAAAATTAAGGCAAGAATCAGCGATCAACTTGTGTTTATCGCTGACTTAACTAAAGCCCAACACTACATTGGCTGGCAGATAAAAATCTCATCTTTAGAAGGTATAAAAAGCATGATTCAATGGATATCGGATATTGTAAAAAATTAATAACAAAATTACAACTTCGCTCCTCCTTAATATCCCTAAGCATTTAATTATCACTGGTAATGCATTGTTATTCCCTGCAATAACTGCGATTATACATTTAGTAGTTTTTACTAAGCTTGGCAGGGGTTTAGTACCAAATAATATACCCTTTTAGCCTTTTTTACAAGCTTAATTGGTTAGTTTGCAATTGCTGATATTAGAATTAGTGTTAGCAGACAGTTTGGTTTTCTGAACGAGTATGCATGTTTGAAATTAATGACAGAAGAT
>CAZIMB010000074.1:0-5837 GCA_964540275.1 uncultured Nitrospirota bacterium
AAATCTTAAATCTTAAATCTTAAATCAGAAGCCCTCCCCCAACAAAATATACGATCTCAACGATATCCCCATCTTTTAGCTTATAATTAGCAAAATCTACCCTTTTAATAACCTTATAATTGACCTCAACAGCAACCCTTTCAGGTAAGATTTTTAACTCCTCAAGCAATTGGGAAATTGTCTCAACCTTAATATCCCTATCTTCACCATTAACTATGAGCCTCATAAAATCTCCAAAAATTAAAAATCCTCTATCCTGTGGAATAAGGAATAGAGGATTAGTAATTTTTTATTCTTAATCCCATTCCCTACGTCGGCATTACCCGAATCAGGTTCAAAGGGTCTCTCTTATAGAGGTAAGAATGAGGATAATAAAAGTGAGATGTTTTCTGATATCCTCTCGATTTCCCTCTTTAAGAGACTCTCAGGCTTATTGCCTCCCCCCAGGATATATCTTAAAATAACATATTATTGTTTTATATTGTCAATCAACTTTTTATCTGGTTTGTCCCCTTTTGTCAATCAACTTATCTGCTGACTAAAATTTCTATGATATAATAGTGAAGGTTATGGCAAATATGAAGGGGATAATATTAGCTGGTGGAACGGGCACAAGGCTTTACCCTATTACCTTAGGAGTCTGCAAGCAATTATTGCCTGTCTTTGATAAGCCGATGATTTATTATCCCCTATCTATTCTCATGCTTGCAGGTATAAGGGATATACTCATCATCTCCACACCACAGGATTTACCCCGATTTATTGATATCTTTAAAGACGGATCACATATAGGATTAAATTTTTCTTACAGAGAACAGCCCTTTCCAAAGGGGATCGCAGATGCCTTTATAGTTGGAAGGGAATTTATTGGTAATGACAATGTATGCCTTATCCTTGGAGATAATATATTTTATGGACATGGTTTGACTGAACAGTTGAAAAGGGCTGTAAAGGATGTCTCTACAAATGGTGGAGCAACTATATTTGGATATTATGTGAGTGACCCAGAAAGATATGGTGTCATTGAATTTGATGAGAAAAGGAATGTTATTTCCATTGAGGAAAAACCAAAAAAACCAAAATCAAACTATGCAGTAACAGGACTTTATTTTTATGACAATACGGTTGTTGAGATCGCAAAGGGCTTAAGACCTTCAGAAAGGGGAGAATTAGAGATAACAGATGTAAATAGGGAATATCTTAAAGAGGGTAAGTTAAGGGTAGAATTACTAGGCAGGGGCTTTGCTTGGCTTGATACGGGAACACATGAAAGCCTGCTTGAGGCAGGTGAATTCATCTCTACAATTGAGAAGAGACAGGGATTAAAGATAGCCTGTATAGAGGAGATTGCATATACACTTGGGTATATCAATAAGGAGCAGTTGTTGAAGATAATAGAGCCCTTTAAAAAGAATGGATATGGCCAATATTTACTAAGAATAGCAGGTGAGGATGTTTAATTTTGAGAGATTAGCGATTCCAGATGTAGTGCTTATAAAACCTGATGTCTTCAGCGACAAAAGGGGCTTTTTTTTAGAGATTTATAAATACTCATCCTTTTCTGATTTTGGGATTAAGGGGTATTTTTTACAAGACAACATCTCTTATTCTATTAAAAATGTCTTAAGGGGGCTACACTACCAGAAAAATCCAAAGGCCCAGGGAAAGCTCGTAAAATGTCTTTATGGGAGCATATTTGATGTGGCTGTTGATATAAGAAAAGGCTCACCTACATATGGCAAGTGGGTAGGGGTTGAGTTATCCTCTGAGAATAATTATATGCTTTATATACCACAAGGCTTTGCCCATGGTTTTGTTGTTCTGAGTGATAATGCAAAGATAATGTACAAATGTACAGAGGAGTATTCTCCAGAAAATGATAGGGGGATTATATGGAATGACCCTGATATCAGCATTCAATGGCCAGTAAAAAAGCCTATATTATCTGAAAGGGATATGAGGCATCCCCTATTAAGGGATGCGGATAATAATTTTTAGCTTTATGCAGAGGATCCTGATTACAGGTGCAAATGGTCAGCTTGCAAGGGAATATCAACAATACCTATATAATTATAATTATTTAAAACTTGATGTATTAGCCCTTGATAGAGGCAGTCTGGATATTACCTCTCTTGGTAAGGTAAATGAGGTCTTTGATTCTTATAGACCAGATATAGTTATTAACTGCGCTGCATATAATCTTGTAGATAAGGCAGAGGTGGATACTGAAGAGGCATTTAATGTAAATGCAAAAGGGGTTAAAAACCTTGCCATTTCCTCAAAAAAATATAATTCCCTTATCGTCCATTATAGCACTGATTATGTATTTGATGGCTCAAAGGAGTCACCTTATTTAGAAGCAGATGAACCGAATCCTATTAATAAATATGGTGAGACCAAGCTCTTAGGTGAGAGGTTATTGATTGAGGAGACGGAAAATTACCTTATCTTTAGGGTAAGCTGGGTATTTGGTCTTGGGAGGCAGAACTTTCTTTATAAAATATCAGAATGGGCAAGGGAAAGGGATGTATTAAAAATAGTATGTGATCAGGTATCAATCCCAACATATACAGAGGATATTGTAAAGGTGAGCATGCTTGCTATTAATAAAGGTTTAAGGGGGTTATTTCACCTCACCAATAGCGGTTATGCCTCAAGATATGAGGTATCAAAATATTTTTTAGAGAAAAGGGGTCTTAACATTATGATAATTCCAGTAAGTTCAGAATATTTTCCAACACCAGCAAAAAGGCCCTATTTTAGCGTTATGTCAAATTCAAGGATATCTAATATATTAGATATTAAAATCCCTGACTGGAGGGAAGGGATTGAGAGGTTCATAAAAAGGATTCCTTAAGTACATACCTAGAGAGGGGATCCTTAAATAACAAGACCATAATAAGGATAGGAGTAAGATGAGAAAGATAATTGTAACAGGTGGATGTGGATTTATTGGTAGCGAATTCGTCAGGCAGGGTGTAAAGAGGGGATATAATATAGTGGTATTAGATAATCTAACCTATGCGGGAGATATAGAAAGGATAAAAGAGGTAAAGAGCCTATTAGTATTTTATAAGATTGATATTACTGACAAAGATGGCATTAATAGTATCTTTCAAAAAGAGAGACCTGATTTTGTTGTTCACTTTGCTGCTGAAAGTCATGTAGACAGGAGCATATTAGATCCTGAACCATTTCTTGAGACAAACATAAAGGGTACATATAATCTACTTGAGGCATCAAGGAAAAACAATGTCCAGAGGTTTATAAATATTTCTACTGACGAGGTCTATGGAGAGCTTGAAGAGAAGGGTCAATTTTATGAGACTACACCTCTTAATCCTAATTCCCCTTACTCAGTTACCAAGGCATCCGCGGATATGCTCGGAAGGGCATATCATAGGACATATGGACTGCCATTAATAACAGTAAGACCCTCAAATAATTATGGTCCATGGCAATATCCAGAAAAGCTCATTCCAGTAATAATCCTCAAGGCATTAAATAATGAAAAGGTACCTGTATATGGAAAGGGGTTAAATATAAGGGAGTGGATATATGTGTCTGATTGTGTAGAGGGTGTATTCACAATACTTGAAAATGGCATAGATGGGGAGATATATAATATAGGCAGTGGTGAGGAAAAGAGGAATATAGAAGTTGTAAAGACAATATTATCCCTTATGGGGAAATCGGATGAATTAATAGAATTTGTTAAGGACAGACCTGGTCATGACTTTAGATATTCACTAAATTCAGATAAAATAAGAAAGGGGTTGGGATGGATTGTAAAGACACCCTTTGAAGAGGGAATAAAAAGGACCATTAATTGGTATCTGAATAATATAGATTGGGCAAAAAAGAAATTGGAGACTAAATATGCTTGATGCAAGATTTGTAAGGGAGAATATTGATGTTTTAAGGAATGCCTTACAGAAAAGGAGGTATGATGTTGACCTTTCTGCCTTTATAGCTCTAGAAGAGGAGAGATTAAGGCTTTTAAAAGAGGCAGAGGAATTAAGAAATAGGAGGAATGTTGTATCTGAGGAAATAGGGAAGCTAAAGAAACAGGGAAAGGAGACCTCATCACTAATATCAGAGATGAAGGGTGTATCTGACAGGATAAAGGTTATTGATGATTTATTAAAAGATATAGAGATTAAGGTAGAGAATTTTTTATTAAACATCCCAAATATACCTCACATCTCTGTGCCAGATGGAAGGGATGAGACAGAAAATGTAGAGATAAGGAGATATGGGGAACCACCCAAATTTGATTTTGAGCCATTAAATCATTGGGATATTGCGGAGATGCTGGATATAATTGATTTTGAAAGGGGTTCAAAGATAGCAGGCTCAAGATTTGCTGTGATGAAAGGGCTTGGTGCAAGGCTTGAAAGGGCTTTGATAAATTTTATGCTTGATATAAACACATCAAAGGGATACAAAGAGATATTCCCTCCGATCCTTGTAAATAGGGAGAGTGTCATTGGCACAGGACAGCTGCCTAAATTTGAGGCAGACCTCTTTAAGATCCAGGACCCTGAATTTTACTTGATACCAACTGCAGAGGTGCCTGTAACAAATATCCACAGAGAGGAGATTTTAAGGGAGGACCAACTACCCCTTTATTATACTGCATATACACCTTGTTTTAGGAAAGAGGCGGGCTCTTATGGAAAAGATGTAAGGGGATTGATAAGACAGCACCAATTTAATAAGGTAGAGCTTGTAAAATTTACAAAACCAGAGGACTCATATTCAGAATTAGAGAGCCTAACTAATGATGCAGAGGATATATTAAAGGCCTTGGGCCTGCCGTATCGTGTTGTTGTTTTATGCACTGGGGATATGGGCTTTTCTTCAGCAAAGACATATGATATAGAGGTATGGCTACCAGGTCAGCAGAGATATAGAGAGATCTCTTCCTGTTCTAATTTTGAGGATTTTCAGGCAAGAAGGGCAAATATAAGATTTAAAAGAGAGGGTAAAAAGGGGACAGAGTATGTCCATACCTTAAACGGCTCAGGATTAGCAGTAGGAAGGACATTGGTAGCTATACTTGAGAATTATCAACAGAGAGATGGAACGGTAGTAGTTCCAGAGGTTTTAAGAAAGTACATGGGCACTGATGTTATTAAATAGGGGTGAATTATGGCTTTATCCCCTTCTTTTATTAATCTATAGCTTGGCTATTTGCCCTGCATTTCTGAATAAACCTTGCCAATAATCCCATACCTTCCGTTTACACCAAGCTTTTTTGATAGGTATTTAAGATAACTCTTTACAGTATTTATACTAAGATTCAGTGCCTCTGCTATTTCCTTATTGCATCTGCCTTCAATAAGAAGTCTTATAATATCCTGATCCCTCGGGGTAAGTTTCCATTCCCTGAAGAAATGGTGGAGATTAATCTTGTCCTGATTGAATCTTTCCATTATAAATAGGTATTGTTTTTCATCACAATCATCACATGATAGATATGTCAGATATACAATATACTGGCGCCTTCCACTTTTAATAATTTCAACTATACATGGCCCTTTTTCTTCTATCTCCTTCTTTTTTTGTTTAAGCTCCTTTAGCCAGTTTGAACAAATGCTGGAAAGATCGGCCTTTTTTATTACTGAGCAGGTATCAAATAATAAAATGTCTTTTATATTACTGCTATAAAATAGTCTATCTTTTGACCCCTTATATTTTGGAACGAACAGTATAAAAGCCCTTTTCATTTAAATTGTTCATAATAAATGAATATCATATGAT
The DNA here is from genome assembly GCA_964540275.1 of uncultured Nitrospirota bacterium. Taxonomy (GTDB): domain Bacteria; phylum Nitrospirota; class Thermodesulfovibrionia; order Thermodesulfovibrionales; family Dissulfurispiraceae; genus CAZIMB01. The sequence continues at coordinate 5,767 of CAZIMB010000074.1, forward strand.
TTTATAAAAGTCAACTTTTGGGTATAAGATAAGGACATTTGCGACATTTCTCCTTTTTCAATTATAAACTG
>CAZIMB010000075.1:0-5695 GCA_964540275.1 uncultured Nitrospirota bacterium
TAAATATTTCTCTTAATTTCCTTTCAAAGATTAAATTATTAATTATATGATGCCTATTGTACTAATTTGCAATATAAACCTCTTTATGATAAACTTTATTTCAATGGATTATTCAATAAAAATAGGTGGAGAGGCAGGACAGGGAATACAGACAATAGGGGATACACTTGCGAGGATATTTTCAAGGGCGGGCTATTATGTATTTACCCATCAGGATTATGAGTCCCGTATAAGAGGGGGTCATAATTTTTTCCAGATAAGATTTTCTGATAAACCAGTATTTGCATCAAAAAAGCAGATAGATATTATTGTTGCTTTAGATAAGGATAGCATCCTACTACACCAAAAGGAGCTCTCATCTAATGGCCAAATCATATATGATTCATCCTCTATAAAGCAAAAATACGAAATGCCCTCCTTCCTTGACATACCATTTGTGAACCTTGCTATTGAGCATGGCGGTAATAGGATTATGGCAAATACGGTAGCTACAGGTGCAGTATTGGGTATGATAGGAATGGAGCCTGATATACTCTTTTCTATAATTAAAGAGACCTTTAAAAGGAAAGGCGAGGAAATTATAAAGGCAAATATAAATGCAGCTACAGCAGGATATGACTATGCAGTTAAACAATGCATAAAATGCTCTTTTTCCGCCTCACCTGTGTCTAAACCAAAGATCTTAATCTCTGGAAGTGAGGCAATAGGATTAGGTGCTATTGCAGCGGGCTGCAAGTTTTACTCTGCCTATCCTATGACACCCTCAACAGCAATTATGAACTACATAGCAAGTAAGGAAAGGGAATACGGAATTATTGTTGAACAAGCTGAAGATGAGATCTCAGCTATTAATATGGCAATTGGAGCATCTTTTGCTGGCGTCAGGGCAATGACAGGGACATCAGGAGGCGGTTTTGCACTTATGGTTGAAGGATTGGCATTAGCAGGCATGACCGAGACCCCTATTGTAATAGCACTTGGACAAAGACCAGGCCCAGCTACAGGTCTTCCAACAAGAACAGAGCAGGCAGAGTTGCTCTTTGCGCTACATGCAGGACACGGAGAATTTCCCAGGGTCATTTTTGCACCAGGTACGCCTGAGCAGGCATTTTATCTCACAAATAAGGCCTTCGACCTTGCAGAAAAATACCAGATCCCTGCCTTTATCATTTTTGACCAATATCTTGCCGATTCCCAATTAACTTTAGAGGATTTAGATTTAAATAAGCTTAATTATCATGACTATAGATTAAGGGGTGATGAATTAAAAAAACTTACAGGTTACAAAAGACATGCCTTTACAGATAGTGGCATCTCCCCGCTCGGTATCCCTGGTGAATCGGAAAATCTCATAGTTACTGACAGTGATGAACATGATGAAGAGGGACATATTATTGAAGATGCGGGAACAAGAACAAAAATGGTTAATAAGAGGCTTTTTAAAAAATTACACTATCTTAGAAAAGAGATAGAACCACCATCCTTTTACGGTGAGAATAATGCTGAAATAGTCATTTCAGGTTGGGGTTCTACCTATGGAATTCTTAAGGAAGTTACAGATATATTATCAAAGGATTACAGCATAGGTATGCTTCATTTTAGTGAGATCTATCCATTTCCCTCAACAGGAAAATTTAATTATTTAGGTATTTTAAAAAATGCAGAATTAACAATCTGCATTGAAAACAATGCAACAGGTCAGTTTGCACGACTGATGAAAACAGAAACGGGATATTCTTTTAATCGATTAATAAACAAATACGATGGCAGACCCTTCCTTATTGAGGAATTATTAGAGGAGATTTATGGCCACATTGGATAAATATAAAGGGCAGACACCTGCATGGTGTCCTGGTTGTGGTAATTTTGGCATTCTTAAGGCCTTTAAAGAAGCATTAGTTGAGATGGAAATAGAACCACACCAGTTTGTTATAGTCTCAGGCATTGGTCAGGCAGGGAAATTTCCCCATTATCTAAAATGTAATACCTTTAATGGCCTACATGGCAGAACACTTCCTGTTGCCACAGGAATAAGACTATCAAACCATGAGATTCTTACAATTGCTATAGCTGGTGATGGTGATTGCTATGGAGAAGGTGGAAATCATTTAATCCATGCCATAAGAAGAAATATTAATGTGAAGCTCTTTGTTCATGACAATCAGATATATGGTCTCACAAAGGGACAGGCGTCTCCTACTAGTATAGAAGGGTTGCAGACTAAAAACAATCCACTTGGAGTATTGTCAGAACAGCTTAATCCATTGGCATTAGCTATTGCACTTGATTGTAGCTTTGTGGCAAGGGGTTTTGCAGGAGATACAGTACATCTTAAATATGTAATTAAAGAAGCAATAAAACACAAGGGATTTTCCATTGTAGACATACTTCAGCCCTGTGTAACTTTTAACAAAATCAATACATATGATTGGTATAGAAAAAGGGTATATTACATTGAAGATGATTACAACCCCTATGATCGAATAGAGGCCTTCAAAAGGTCTCTTGAATGGGGAGATAAAATACCAATAGGAATAATCTTTAAAAACAACCGCCCCATATTGGAAGAAAGAATTCCGATGATAAAAGATGCTCCTCTTGTAAAACAGGGATTTGACCCAAAAAGATTAGAGGAAACGATAAAGGAGTTTTATTAATTTTCTTTCAGCTTTCTTCATATATTTTCTTCATCTCATCTGTATAACTACCATCCTCATTATAAATAAAAAAAGGCCTATCTACCTTAAGTCCAACGCTTCCTCCTTTTACTGCTTCTATCAAGACCATCTTTGCCTCTGATAATGCTTTAGAATGGACAAACTGAAAACGCTTTGGCTCTAATCCATATGATCTCATTACATCAATAATCTCTACTAATCTCTCTGGTAGATAGATAATACATAGCCTGCCATGATGTCTAAGTAAATAGGAACTTGCCTTCATAAGATCATTTAGTGATAATTTAATCTCATGTCTTGCTATAGCCTTTTCATCAATATTACTAACAAGTCCAGTATTTATCCTTCTAAAGGGTGGATTTGAGACTATGAGGTCATAATCACCTCTTATAAGGCCCAAATCTTCAACTTTTCTAACGTCTCCATTTATTATCTTTATCCTCTCCTTAAGTCCATTTAGTTCAATATTCTTTATAGACAAAGAGGCAAGAGTCCCTTGAATCTCTATCAACAGTACCTCTGCATCACTATATTTTTTAGCAAGCAGGATTCCTATAATTCCTGAGCCAGCTCCGATATCTACAATCCTCTTTACCCTCTGCAGATTAACAAAAGAAAAAAGAAGAAGGGCATCTACTGAGAAACGATAACCATCCCTGCTTTGATAGATTTTTATATCCCTAATACTATCAAGAGTAAGTATTGAATTATTGCTCACTTTTTACTAATTCAGTCAGTATGTCTAATAACTCTTCGTCCTTTGCCTTTTTAACAACTTTACCCTTTTTAAAGACCAGACCAATTCCTTTACCCCCTGCTATTCCAAAGTCTGCCTCTCTTGCCTCTCCAGGTCCATTTACGACACATCCCATGACAGCTACTGTAAATGGCTTATCTATATCCCTGATAGCCTCTTCAACCCTAAGGGCAAGAGATCTCAGGTCAATCTGACATCTACCACAGGTTGGACAAGATATTATATCTGGTCCTTTCTTTCTTAGTCCGAGTGACTTAAGTATCTCGTATGCAACTCTAACCTCTTCTTCGGGCTCTGCGGTGAGCGAAACCCTGACCGTATCACCAATACCTTCGTAAAGGAGAATACCAAGACCAACTGCACTTTTAACTATTCCTCCAATAGAGGGGCCTGCCTCTGAGATGCCTATATGTAAGGGATAATCATATCTATCTGAAAACAACCTGTAAGCCTCTATTGTCTTCAGGACATTTGATGCCTTAAGTGATACCTTAATGTCTTGAAAATCCAGATCTTCTAAAATTCTTATATGTCTTTCAGCACTTTCAACAAGCGCCTCAGCAAGTGGTTGTCCGTATTTTTCAAGCAATTCCTTTTCTAAAGAACCTGCATTAACGCCTATTCTTATTGGAATTCCTTTTTCCTTTGCTGCAGATACTATTTCCTTGACCTTCCATTTTGCCCCAATATTGCCTGGATTTAATCTTAAACCTTCTACACCCTGTTTAATTGACTCAAGGGCCAATCTCCAATCAAAGTGTATATCGGCAATTATAGGAATCTTTGATCCAAAATCTGAGATTTTAGACTTAATCTTTCCGATCGCATGGGCAGCATCCATGTCTGGTACTGCAATCCTTACAATCTCACAGCCCACTGATTCAAGGGAAAGGATCTGATTTACCGTTGCATCTATATCCCTCGTATCGGTCTTAGTCATTGACTGTACAGAGATAGGGCTACCACCGCCAATAGCTATATTTCCTACATAGATTTGTCTTGTTTTTCTTCTATTTATCATTCTCTTTTTAGCTACCTCTATTATCAATACTATCCTTTTTAGAAAGGTCCTCCAGATCTCTATTTTCAGAATCCCTCTTTGCTTGAATTCTTATTATTGCAGCATTGTGCTCTGATAATGTTTTTGAAAAATAATGGGATCCATCTCTATTTGAAACAAAATATAGATAGGGAACATCTGCTGGATAGAGAGCTGCCCTTATAGATTTTATACCAGGGGATGCGATTGGACCGGGAGGGAGACCTTTTATTATATAAGTATTATAATCTGTCTTTCTTTTAAGATCATCCCTTGTTATCCTTTGTTTCTTTCCCTTTATCCCATAAACTGCTGTAGGATCAGCCTGAAGGGGCATGCCTTTTTTTATCCTGTTGTGATATACAGCAGATATCAACTCCCTCTCCTCATCAATCCGTGCCTCCCTCTCTATAATAGATGCTAGTGTTAAGACATCATTTTCACTGAATCCTATTTCCTCAGCACGCCTTCTTAATTCATCATTGAATTCTTCCCTCATCTTCTGTACCATAAGCCTTAAAACAGATTCAGGTTTTGTACCTTTAGGAAATTTGTATGTCTCTGGAAATAGATAGCCTTCTAAGCTTGGCGCTTTAATATTAAGAGAGTTTAGAAAATTCGGGTCCTTTACGAGCTTATCAAAATCCTCAGCAGACATAATATTGTTTGCAACAAGTTTATCCTTTATCTCAAAAACACTATCTCCTTCAATAATTGTTATCTCATTTTCAATTATTTCTCCCTTTGCTAATTTCTTAAAGACCTCAAAAGGGCTCATATCACCCCAAAATACATAATAACCGGCCCTAATTTTCCTATCAATCCCCAGAATAATACCAATTCCATAAAACAGGTTCTTATCTCTTATAAGGTTTTTATTCTTTAATATCTCCAAGGCCTGCTTATATGTTGAGCCCTCGGGTATCTCTATTTCCATCTGATTACTACCTATATCTGAAGGTATAAATAGCTGGACAGAAATATAGATAAAGAAAAGAAATAAAATAGCTACTGATATTAATTTCAGATTTTTTTTCATTTTTGAAAATGTTAGAGAAATGCAATTATATGTTTTTAGTTATATTTAGAATAACAAATAGATGACTTAAACCACAATATCAATAATTTTATAAAGAAACATTTGCAGAAACAAAGTAGATATGGCTGAAAAGCCTTTAGGCTTAGCATTTGAAATAACATTATCTTGCTTCCTCCATGATT
>CAZIMB010000076.1:0-5513 GCA_964540275.1 uncultured Nitrospirota bacterium
TTTATTATTCCTAACTATCCTATTTGTTTTGTTATTAGGTTTATGTTTATCAAAAAATATAAATAATATGTATAGGGTATTTCTATTTAGGCTTGACATTATAAGATATAATAATTGAAAATTTTTATAATTAGTTAAAATTTTAAAAAAAGAATGGAGAAAACAGATACTTATGAATTGTATAGAAAAGATTCAAGAGATTGGACCTTTAAAGATTATTCAGTTATTCTTTCCTATAGCAAATTTTCATGCGATAGTCGTTATCGATAATATTGCACTTGGTCCATCTATAGGTGGGGTAAGGGTATCAATGGATGTTACTGTAGAGGAGGTTAAGAGACTTGCCCGCATTATGACTTTGAAGAATTCTATTGCTGGATTGCCGCATGGCGGAGGTAAGGCAGGTATATTAGCTGATCCATTATCACCGAAAAAAGAGCATTATTTTAGGTTATTTGCCCGTGCCATAAAGGATCTCAAGGATTATATTCCTGGTCCTGATATGGGAAGTAATGAAGAATGTATGGCGTGGATATATGATGAGATAGGCAGGGCTGTTGCCCTTCCTGAAGAACTTGGGGGAATTCCTCTTGACAAACTTGGAGCTACAGGATATGGGTTAGCTGAATGTGCTGAGATTGCCTGTCCTTATGTTGATATTGATCTGAAAGGTGCTAAGGTAGCTATTCAAGGTTTTGGAAGTGTTGGAAAGGCAGCAGCAAGGTTTTTATCAGAAAAAGGGGCTATTGTTATAGCTGTTAGCGATAAAAAGGGATGCATATATAATTTTGAGGGCATTGATGTAAAGGAGATAATAGATATAAAAGAGAAGACAGGAAGTGTTATTAATTATAAAAAAGGTACTATTAACGATCCTTCTGTTTTATTTTCTTTGCCATGTGATATCTTGATACCTGCTGCAACAGCTGATGTAATTAATCGTGAAAATGTAAATGATATTAAAGCAAAACTTATACTTCAAGGTGCAAATATTCCAATTACTACAGATGCAGAGGAGATATTGCATAAAAAAAGGATTCTTTCTATACCTGACTTTATTGCAAATGCAGGAGGGGTCATAATGGCTGCAATGGAGTATGCAAAAAAAACAGAGAAAGAGGCCTTTGATGCAATATCTGAAAAGATAAAAAAGAATACAGATGCCATAATAAAAATGGCATTGGGTGAAGATATCATTCCGAGAAAGGCAGCAGAAATAATTTCAAAGGAAAGGGTATTAAAGGCAATGAGATATCAAGGAGGGATTTAATTTCTTATTTTGTTATTAAATATCTTACCTTCCTCAGCAGATTCACTACATCTATTGGTTTTGCAACAAATTCAAGACCTTCTTCATAAATACCTTTTGAAGTTAGTATATCCTGTGTATAGCCGCTCATAAAAATAGCCTTTATATTAGGTTTTACTTTTTTTATGAAATTATAAACCTCTTTTCCATTTTTCTTAGGCATTATAACATCCAATACAACTATATCAACCTTGTCTTGGTTTTTTTCATAGATTTTTATTGCTTCTTCTCCATCATTAGCAGTAAGAACATTGTAGCCATATTCCGAAATTGTAGTATTTAAATATTCCCTGACAAAGGGGTCATCCTCTGCTATGAGTATTGTTTCTGTCCCTTTAAGATCTATATCAACATCTTTTTCTTTTTTTTCCAAGGCCTTTTGTGTTTCATCCTTGAAAACAGGAAGATAAATTTTAAATGTTGAGCCAAGTCCTTTTTCACTATAAACATTTATCAATCCCTCATGCTGTTTTACAATACCATATACTATTGATAATCCAAGACCTGTTCCTTTACCCTTTTCCTTAGTTGTATAAAAAGGCTCAAATATATGAGATATTTCACTTTTATCTATACCTATACCTGTATCACTAAAGTCTATAAGCATATAATCACCGGGTTTTAATGAAAGTGTCTTGGCAAATTTTTCATTCAGAGATATAGGAGTGGTTGTTATTGTAAGAGAACCTCCATTAGGCATAGCATCTCTTGCATTTGTAGCGAGATTCATAAATATCTGCTCTATCTGGTGAGGGTCAGCAAGAACAGGCATTTCATTTTCTGGATTTTTAAAATCTACCTTTAGCTCTATATCCTCACCAATAAGCCTTTTTAAAAGATCGGTGATATTTTTTATAATACTATTTAATTTTATAGGCTGGGGTTTTGCTATTTTTTTCCGGCTAAATGCAAGAAGACTTGAGGTAAGTTCTTGAGCACGTTTAGATGCATCCAAGATATTTTGTATATAATTTTGTAATTTTTCATTTTCATTTCCTAATGAGGTTTTCATTAATCTGGAGTAGCCATCTATTACAGTAAGAATATTATTCATATCGTGGGCAATTCCTCCTGCAAAAAGTCCGAGGGATTCCATTTTCTGTGATTGAATCAATTGTTCCTCAAGTCTTTTACTATCAGTAATATCTCTGTTGCTTACCCTTCTGCCTTTAAATTCATTGTTTATCCAAATTGGATTGCATATATGTGACAACCATTTGATTTCCCCATTTTTTGTTATTATCCGATATTGAAGTTCAGCAAGTTCTTGAGTATTAAAAAGCTCTAAATGTTTTTTATATAATGGCTGGTCTTCAGGATGAACAATATCAGCAAAAAGACGAGGATTATTTATAAAGTCATATTGGCTATAGCCAGTTATGCGTTCGCAGGAAGGTGACATAAAAATTATCTCTGACTTCTCAGAGATCCAGTATTCCCAATCCTGAGAGAATTCAGAAAGTGTCCTGAATTTTCTTTCGCTTTCTTCAACCTCATGTTGTTGCCTTATTATATTTTCATAGCTTACCTTAAGGGCGCTACTCATAGAATTAAAACTCTTTGCGAGTAATCCAAATTCAGTGTTATCTTCATAAGATATAGTTTTACCAAATTCCCCTTTTTCTATCTCCTTTGTTGCCTTTAACATCTCTCTTAGAGGTCTTGTTATCTGTCTTGTTAAAGATGTGGCTATAAAAAAGGAAATTACAAAGGTTAAGGATAATGTAATGAACAAGATAATCCATGTTTTATTTATTTTATTAATGGCCTCAATATTTTTCTTGCTTTGATTTGTGTCTGCCATAGATATCATATTTTCAAGGCTTGACATTATGCTATCTCCAATTATCAAGGTAGCCATTTTCAAGCGACCAATTCTCTCTTCATTTGCTGTTGTTGTGACAAGATAGCTAATCGCTGTTTTGTAGTCTTCCATAGTCTTTTGAAGTTCCATCAATTTTGATAAAGTCTCTTCTTTATGGTGGCAGTTTACACAGCCTTTTATTGAGTTATCCATTGCCATGACATTATTGACAATTATATCCAGTTCCTCGCCAAAGGCAGTTCCTACAGTATAAACATTGGTTTGGACTATCCTGCTTTTTTCGATGAGTTGATGCCTTATACCGCTAACCTTATGGAGTTCTATAACTTTTTTAAGTTCTTTTACAATATGTCCGATGTAGAGCAGGTTAACAGCTGCACCAATTGTAAAGAAAAAAAAGATTAATAAAAATGAGAGAATAAGTCGCTTTTTCATTTGTATTTATAAGTCTTTAAATTAACACCAGCTTTGGTTAATAACTCTAAAGAGGGAGCAAAGTCATCTTTGGTGACTTCAATAAAATTTTTAGCCTTATATCTCTCAAGTACTTTTTTTCCTTCTAAATCGTTATGCATATTAAGAAGTACGTCCTTTATCCTTTTTTTTACATCCACAGGAAAATCCTTTCTCAAACAAAATATAGTGTCAGGGAAATCCCTTGATTCAGCTATTATTGTCAATTCATCCTTTGCACCTGGGATTTTTTCTATAAATTTATTGTAAATATTACTTTTTGATATACCTATATCTGCCCTTCTATCAAGTACAGAGTAAATAGCAGAGTCATAACTCCCGGTAAAGTAATATTCCTTGAAAAATTTATCTATATTTGATATTCCATTCTCTTTTAAAAAATTTATTGCAAATAAATAGCCCTTTATAGTTGCCCTGTCTACAAAAGCCATTCTTTTACCAGCCATATCCTTTACAGTTCTTATACCACTATCTTTTCTGACAAAGATAAGGCTTTTACTCATTGATGAATTTTCAAGATTAACATTTCTTACCAAGGGTTCAACTCCCAATTTGTCCATAGCAAGTATTGCTGTAAAGACCTCAAAAAATGCACCGTCCATCTTTTTGACAGTAAAGTTATCAATAATATCTCCATGTTTGCTAAGGATTGTTAATTTAACCTTAATACCTATTTTTGAGGATAGATAGTCTGCAAGATGTCTATATCTTTCCATTTGATAGAAAATATTTTCTTCTGGGCTAATACCAATCAAAATTTCATCAAGACATAATGACATTGATGGCGTAAAAAGTATCAAGGATAAAATGATTGTTAATATCTTAAATATCATATTAGATTACTTGGGGAAATAATACTTATTGTCTTATCGTTATTATATTTATATTCTTTAGTGCATATCATATCTATATTTTAGTTAAGTAGCTTTGTCGCCTCTGTTATCAGATCAATAGGCATACCTAAATTCAATGCCTTTGCTTCTTTTAGATTAAAGATCAATTCCATATTGTATGATGGCTCTATTTTTACATTTTTCGGTTCAATACCTTCTATAATCTTAAGCGCCTTGTTAGCAGCCATCCTACCCTGATTTTCAATAGCTGGACATAGCGTAATAGTAGAAGGGGTAATCTTATCAGGGATCATAGAAGCAGTAGGAATTCTTTTATTCCTGGCAAACTCTATTATTAGTGGCATTATAGAATGTGCAATTGAACTTGATGTTATAAATATTGCATTTATCTCTTTGCCTGCCAAATGTGCAGGAAATTTTTTTGCTTCAATTAATGTTTTAAGATCTATTTCTTCTACCTTGAATCCGAAGGTGCCTGATACATTATATATCTCTCTTAATTGATGAATTGTCTCTTCTTCATTTGAGCTGTAAGCAACTGCGAGTTTGGATAGAGTAGTTAAACCCTTTAAATAACGAAGTAGGCTTGATATAGGTGTTTTTACAGTTATTCCGGTAATATTTTTTGCTTTAAGGTTTGTAGCTAAAGATTCATATACGTTTATAAATAGTAAAGGAGTTTTTATCTTTTCATCAATAGCAGCGACAGTAGCAAGTGCCCCGTATGTAATAATTATGTCCACATCCCTTGAAACTAATAATCTTACAGCATTCCTTATAGAAATATAGTCTGGCGATGGTCTCTGTATTATTATCTTTATTTTGTCAGCATAACCCTCTTTTGCAAGATGTGACATAAAAATATCATGTATATCCTTGTAATAAGTAAGGTTTCCGGTCAAAATTACACCTATTGTTTTTTCAGAAGCAGTAGAATGTAAAGGAAAGATGATAGGCAATATTAAAGCAAAATTAAAAATCAAGATATATTTTATCTTTTTATACTTGATTTTTAGTGAGTCATTTGATAATTTGCTTTTTATTACCATTT
>CAZIMB010000077.1:0-3940 GCA_964540275.1 uncultured Nitrospirota bacterium
ATTGGGCCTTTGCAATTCTGCAAAAAAATATCTACCCTTTTGCAAATATGCAAAAGTTGGAAATAACTTTCCCTAATCAAGATTTTATTCCCCAAAATATCCAATTTATTTAAATTTTAAGAATTCAAAATATATTAAATTCATCTTTTATTATGAAAATATTGCATGGCATATTAGTTGCTGAAATTAAAAGCAGTTAAGTCATTATCTTAAAGCTTTAAATATATAATTGATAAGATCCTTTTTTATGAAGGGGGAGTAATAACGATCTAAGATGTAGTGGTCTAAGGAGGGATAAAATGAAGATTATAAAGATTATTCTTTTTCTGATTTTAATTACCTTTTTTTCAGCAGAGATTGTCTTTTCACAAGAGATTGGAAATATGCGCCTGAGTATGATTGAAGGTGATGTCCAGATATATACGCCTGATACGAGAGATTGGGTGCCTGCCATAACAAACATGCCTCTTACATTAGATGATCGTATCTGGGTTCCAGAGAGAGGAAGGGCTGAGGTGCATATTAAAGGCGGGATTTATATAAGGCTTGATTCTAATACATCAATGGATATCCTCTCAACTGAAAACAATTTTGTTCAAATATTTGTTGTAAAGGGACGTATTTATATTAATAACACTAGGGGCAGAAACAACATTATTCAGGTTGACACTCCTATAACTTCAGTAAGTGTGCCTGATAATTCTATAGTTATAATTGAGGTATTAGCTAATGGTGCAACAGAGGTTTCTGCGCTTAGAGGTAATGTTTATGTAGAAAGCCTAAGAGGTAAAACACTGGTATCTTCGATGAGTTCTCTATATATTGATGAAGATAGATACGCAAGGATTTCTCCAATAGGTCCTTCTGATGAGTGGGAAAGATGGAATAGACAAAGGGATAAGAAGTTAATTGATTATCCCGACAGTGCAAGGTACCTGCCTGAGGAATTACAGGAATATTCATATGAGTTCACACAGAATGGAAGATGGGTATATACAAGGGACTATGGATATGTATGGACACCTACAGTAATTATATCAGTAGGATGGGCTCCTTATAAACATGGCAGATGGGTATGGATCAGGGGTCATTATGTATGGATTCCATATGAAACATGGGGATGGGTGCCTCATCACTACGGCAGATGGACATTTATTATAGGCATAGGATGGTGTTGGGTGCCTCCTGTAAGAGGTGAGGTTTACTGGGGGCCTGGATATGTAGCTTGGGTTTATACCCCTTATTACGTAGGTTGGGTTCCTCTTGCACCCCGTGAGATATATTATGGTTATGGATATTATGGTCCATGGAGTGTAAATATAATCAATATAAATATTCAGCAGGTTGTTATAAAACATGATTATAAGAATATTAATGTAAGGAATGCTGTAACAGTAATACATATAGATAAATTCATAAAAGGAAAGGATGTGGATTATGAATTGAAGGAAAACCCCTTTAAAAAAGAAGGGGTAAAAATTGGTCCTCCTGATATAAAACCTGAAAAAGAGACGGTAATGCCTATTATTAAAACTATACCAGAGTCCAAAAGACCACCAGAAAGGATTAGGGAAATAAAATTAGAAGATATAAGAAAGGAAAGAAGGCGAACAAAAGACCCAGAGGCATCTATTTTTAAACCTGAAGTAAAACCTGAGAAAATGCCTGTAGAGGAATTAGATAGACCGAGAAGGTCTGTACCACAACAAATGCATAGGGAGAGGTCTGATATTGAAAAAAAGGTTGATATTGGGGATAGACCTCAAAAGAGACCTGATTCTGAAATAGATGAGTCAAGGGGCATAAGAAGGTCTAGCAAGGACAGGCAAAATCAGCCTGATATAAATCAGAAAGTTAATCAGACAGAGATTCAAAAGTCTGAAAATAATAGGTTAAAAACAAAAGATGCTCCAGATTTAGAAACATTGAGGGAGATGCCTTTAATGGAGAAAAATAAAAAGAAAATAAAACCTAAGGATGAAGAGGTAGAAAAGGAGGGAAAACGTCAAATCCCTATTCCCTCCACACCTCAATAGCTATTTCAGGGCACATCCTTGCACAGAGGGTACACCCAGTGCAAACATCATCTTGATTAAATACAGCAAAGGGGTTGCCCATACTGTTAAAGCTTATGTCTATAGTGATTAAACCTTTTGGACAGGCATTTATGCAGTATCCGCACCCCTTGCATAGTTCTTTGTTAATTATGATTTTTCCTTTTTTATTTTTTTTATTAGTTCTTATCATTGTCACCCCTTGATGTGTATATGAGCTTTATTTATATTTCAGAGAAAAGAAGTTCCTTTGCATGTTTGAGAGAGGTATCAGTAATCTTTCCGCTAAGCATTCTTGCGATCTCCTCTAATCTATCTTTTCCACTTAAAGACACAATGTTAACCTTCACCTTATCAATTTCCGTAATCTTTTGAACCATTAAATGGTTATCTGCCATTGCTGCTATCTGAGGTAGATGTGTAATGCAAAGCACCTGATAATTTGTAGAAAGGGCCTTTAACCTTTTTCCTACATGCTTTGCCGTAATGCCTCCGATGCCAGCATCAACCTCGTCAAAGACAAGGGTTCGGTGTTCAGTAAAGGGTTTAGAGCTTTTATCTTTTTTTGTCTGCTGACTGCTGTCTGCTAACTGCTGTTTTATTTCTAAACATTTCATAGCAAGCATTATCCTTGATAATTCACCACCTGATGCTATCTTTATCAAGGGTTTTGGAGGCTCACCAGGATTTGCACTGAATAAAAATTCCACATCATCAATGCCTCTGCCTGTTAAGGTATCTCTCTTTTTTATATCAACTATTAAAGATGCCCTTTGAAATCCGAGTTCATGCAATTCCTTGCTTAACATCTTTTCAATCTCTCTTGCTGCTTCCTGCCTTTTTTTAGATAGGGAATCAGCTAAAGACATAATCTCTTTCTCTTTCTTATTAAGCTCTGACTCAAAGGTCTCAAGTTGTTCATCAGCTAAGATAAGGGTTTTTAGTTCATTCTCAGCCATTTCCTTATAAGTTAAAATCCCTTTTAAACCTTCACCATATTTTTTTTCAAGTTTTTTTAATTGCTCCAGCCTATTATCTAATTCAGCAAGTCTTTTTGGATCAATATCATACTTATTCTTATATCTTCTTAGGATTAAGGCAGCATCTTCAATATGAGGAACTACCGGCTCAAGAATATCAAGGATTTCCTTGGCCTGGCCATCATAATGTGCCATTTCCTTTATCTTGAGAATTGTATCTTTTATCTTCTCAAGACAGGAACCGTCAGAATCATAAAGAAGACTATAAGCCTTTTCAGATAACTCCTTTAATCTGTTAAGATTTAGAAGTATCTTTATCTCCTCTTCAAGGGCCTCCTTTTCCCCATCTTTGAGATTTGCTGATTCTATCTCGTTTATCTGAAACTTCAAAAATTCTATCCTTTGGCTTCTTTCCCGTATTCGTTCTTTTAGTTCATTTACTTTGTTTCTAAGGGCTAATATTTCATTAAAGAGGGTCTGAAGGCTCTGGGATTGCTCATTTAGAAGTCCAAAATTATCAAGGAAGAGGAGATGGTTGTCCTTTTTTAAAAGGTCCTGATGTTCATGTTGTCCATGAATGCTTATAAGGCCTTCTGCAAGATTTTTTAAGGTATTAAGACTTACTGATATATCATTTATATAAGCCCTTCCTTTTCCTTGAAGAGATATATTTCTTCTTATAATTATGCCTTCCGTACTGTCTATTCCAAGTTCTTTCAGAAGTGATACGTCTCTGTTTTCAAAATATGCCTCAATATAAGCCTCTTTTGCACCTGTCTTTATCATGTCAGGTGTAGACTTGTCACCTAATATAAGACCAATTGCATCAACAATTATTGATTTTCCAGCACCGGTCTCACCTGTAAGGACATTTATCCCGGGTCCAAATTTTATAGAAAGGTCATC
>CAZIMB010000077.1:4040-5410 GCA_964540275.1 uncultured Nitrospirota bacterium
TATAAAACATCAAGATAGTTCTTATTGTAAAGATTTCAAATTTTATCAAAACTATAAACACTTTCACAAACTAACATAAAAGGTTTTCGGTGATACAAAATCCCACCATAATGGTTTAAAAAAATAAGAAGGAGGTAAAATAATGATAAAACAAAAGCTAATATAATACAACCTTATTTGTTTTCTATCACGGAATTAGGTATACTTCCTATTTAGCAGAATACGAGGATAGAGGAGGCATCAGTATGTAATTGCCAGCCTTTCAGAAAATAAAGTAGCATAGCAGAGCCTAAAGATTATCATTTTTATACAGTTGCCAAGAGGTTTAAGAAGCGAGGGAAGAGCTTGTATAAAAATAGCTATAATCCCTTATTAAGAACCAGACTTTTGAAACTCAATGGTGAATGAGATGCTTACTGGCAACAGAGGCGAAAGGAATATGTCCAATATGCAGCCTACTTTTTATCACGGAAAAAAAGATGCCTACGGGAATGAATATAATTTGGCCATCTTCACAATTTTCCATTTTCATCTTTCTAAATTAAAATCTTTAATAAGCCCCTTTTAATTAGGTTTATTGCTATTGCACTTAATAGTAAAGCCATAACCTTTGCAAATGCCTTAATGCCATGAATCCCGAAAATCCTTACTAAACTTTGGGCTTTTTCTATCATTATCCAAGCAATTAAAAGATTAAGAAAAAGGGAAAATATGACTATAGAGTAACCATAAGTTCCTGCAAGAATAATGGAGGTAGTCAAAGTGGCTGGTCCTGCAAGTAGAGGGGTCCCTATAGGGACGACTCCTAATGTCTCACTAAGGGCAAACTCTTTTTCTTTTACCCTCAATATCTCTGATATTGATAAAATTAATAAAAGGATACCACCTGCTATCATAAAATCTTCCAGTGCTATTCCAAGAATTGTAAAAAAAAGGTTGCCAAGAAATAAAAATGAAATTGTTACAAAAAAGGCTGTTATTACTGACTGTCTGGCAATTCCCTTTTTTTTCTTTTCTGGAATTCCTTCAGTAAGAGAGATGTAAATAGGTAATATACCAGGCGCATCAAGGGCAACGAACAGAGGGATAAAGGTGAGTAAAAAGGTATTGATAATTTCCATATACGTTTACCCCCAAAGTAGCATTAGGTATAGTTACCCTATCGTCGACCTCCCCTTTTATCCTGACTCAAGCACAACTGTATAATCCCCACTATCAAGCTACCTCTAATATCGTTTAATATCATTATAATGTATTTATAGATCCAAGAGAAACACAATTTTAAGCCCTGTCTTTCTCTTATGACAAAAAACATATCACACAATGGTGAGTGTTTTTATCTATCCCCTGTGATTTATATGATACAATTA
>CAZIMB010000078.1:0-4910 GCA_964540275.1 uncultured Nitrospirota bacterium
TAAACATGTTGTTA
Organism: uncultured Nitrospirota bacterium; assembly: GCA_964540275.1. GTDB lineage: Bacteria > Nitrospirota > Thermodesulfovibrionia > Thermodesulfovibrionales > Dissulfurispiraceae > CAZIMB01. The sequence continues at coordinate 15 of CAZIMB010000078.1, forward strand.
CATTAAGATTATATTGCCGGTAATTTATTTAATGCCTCCCTTATCTTATCTTCTGGATGTTCATGTGCCATAAACTTACCAGCCATATAATCTGCATAGGCAGTCATATCAAAATATCCGTGTCCGCTCAAATTAAAAAATATTGTCCTCTCCCTACCCTCTTCCTTTGCCTTTATTGCCTCATCTATAGCGCTCCTGATAGCATGAGCACTCTCTGGTGCAGGTATTATGCCTTCTGTCTTTGCAAACTTTACTGCAGCATCAAAGACCTCTATCTGTTCATATGCAATTGCCTCAATCAATCGATCATGATAAAGCTGACATACAAGGGGAGAATCTGCGTGATACCTCAAACCTCCTGCGTGGGTTTCTGATGGAATGAAATCATGACCAAGTGTATACATCATCATTAGAGGGGTTAGCCCTGCTGTATCACCAAAATCATACCTAAATTCTCCCTTAGTGAGGGTTGGACAGGATGTGGGCTCAACTGCTATTACTCTTATGTCTTTTCCGTTTATTTTATCACGCAAAAATGGAAAACTTACACCTCCCAAATTACTTCCACCACCACAGCATCCTATTATTATATCGGGATAATCGCCAACTATCTTAAATTGCTTTATTGCCTCCAATCCTATAATTGTCTGGTGCAGAACAACATGGTTTAGAACAGATCCAAGGGCATAGTTTGTATCCTCATGTTCAGAAGCATCCTCAATGGCTTCAGATATAGCTATTCCAAGACTTCCAGGGCAGTCAGGGTCAACCTCTAACATCTTTTTACCATATTTAGTTACTAAAGATGGGCTTGGATGTACCGTAGCTCCCCATGTCTCCATAGCTATCCTTCTGTACGGCTTTTGATTATAACTAACTCGTACCATATAGACAGTAACTTCAAGCCCAAACATTGCCCCAGCAAGTGCCATAGATGATCCCCACTGACCAGCGCCTGTTTCTGTAGCTATCCTTTTTATACCCTCTATTTTATTGTAATATGCCTGTGGTATAGATGTGTTTGGCTTATGACTTCCAGCAGGACTAATACCTTCATATTTATAGTATATTTTAGCTGGAGTATTAAGAAATTTTTCTAATCTGTGCGCCCTGTATAGTGGAGTAGGTCGCCAGAGTGCATAAATATTTAATACATCTTCTGGAATGTCTATCCATCTCTCTGTAGTCATCTCCTGCTCAATAAGAGTCATAGGAAATATAGCTTTAAGATCCTCTGGTTTAATAGGTTGTTTTGTTGCTGGATGAATAGGGGGTTTAGGCAGGTTAGGCATATCAGCCATAATGTTATACCACTGCCTCGGCATCTCTTTTTCTGTCAAAACTATCTTTGTCTCTTGCATTATATTCTCCTATATATAATTAAATTTCTTTTAAAATATTCAAAAATAAATACTTAAATTCCTACTGCCTAATATCAAATCACTTATTCTATATCCTAATCCTCTTCAATTAAAGAAGAGGTGGTATAATAAAAAATGTTTTCCATTAGAGATGATATTAAGAGATTTATAACTATATTTTAGGTATGGGGATCTTATAAATAAAACCAATCTTAATAAAGCTTGGTTTTATTTGACTATGTCTTTTCTACTGCTTTTAATATTAAATTTCACAACTTTTTCCCCAGCCTTTTCAAAGATAAGAGTCACTATTATTTCATCTCCCTCTTTAATCTCTAATGGCAAACCAAATAACATAATATGAAGACCGCCTCTTTTAAGTTCAATAGAAGACTTGGCAGGAATAGGAATTCGCTCAATCTGAAACATCCTTCCATCTTTCACATCGTGAAGTTCAGTTCTAACACCTTTAATATTGACCCTGCTATCTATTAAAAAGTCATCTTCTGTTCCTTTATTTCTTATTTTCATAAATACAGCACCTGCATCAGGTATCTTTGGAGAGAATATTCCTGATACATCCTCTATAATAATATTAGATGCTAATGTTTCTCCTACTAAGAATATTGTCATAGCTAATATCAAAACTATTATTAATAGTCTTTTAACCATAAATTTTCCTCCTTTTTAATTTATTATTCTTCCTCCGCTCATCCTTAAAACTCTATCTGCATTAGATGCAAATGATAAATTATGTGTGACAATAATAAATGTTATGCCCTTTTCTTTATTAATCTTTTTAAATAGATTCATCATCTCTATTTCTGTCTCTTCGTCCAAATCACCTGTTGGCTCATCTGCAAGTATTATCTCTGGATGGTTTATAAATGCTCGTGCTATTGCTACTCTTCTTTGTTGACCGCCAGAAAGTTGAGATGGATAAGCATAAAGCCTTTCAGAAAGTCCAACATTTTCAAGAAGTTCTTCTGCATATGAAATGATTTCCCTTCTATTGTTCTTTTTAAAATTCATAGATTTGCCATCCCTAATACAAAAAATAACAGGTAAAATAACATTTTCTATAACATTCAATGTTGGGATCAAGCTTGCAAATTGGAATATAAATCCAACAGTGCAGGCTCGGAATTCTGAAAGCTGATCATCAGGGATTGACCATATATTAATACCATTAATATTCACTACACCATTGTCAGGTTTAGTTAGTCCACCTATTAATGATAATAATGTAGTCTTTCCACATCCAGAATGACCTACAATAGATACATATTCCCCTTTTGAGATATTAAGGTTTATATCTTCTACTGCCTTTATTTCCTGCTGATTCAAATAATATGTCTTACTAACATTTTTTAACTCAACCATTTTTACTTGTTACTGCCTGAATGAATATAAATCTTATTATCTTCTTTATCTATATTATTTTGCTCACATAATATTTTTATCTTTTCAAGAATAGCAGTTGTTTCTACAATATTAAGAGTCCTTCTTGCAATGTTAAATAAGAAACTTAGTATTTTCCCTGCTTTTTTATAACCCACATCAATAGTTAAAATTGTCTTTTCAGCATCTCCACTAAATAGAATTGTTTCTCTCATTGGCAACAAACTATGCATCTGTAAGGTCAATTTTTTGTTCTCTTCATATTCAGCAACTATACCCTGACCGCTTATATTGACACCCCTAATGCTATATGTCCAGCCAAATGTAGTTCCCTTCGTAATTTTATCAGTGGATATATTAGTTATTTCCTTCAGTCCTGTAATGTATTTAGGCCATAAATAAGGATTAGCAACAAAAGAAAAGACCTTTTCAATAGGCGCATTTATAATAATGGACTTTGTGACAGCTGACACATCTTCGTCTAACTGTGTTTTCCTATCAGTTTCAGCAACCTGCCCTATCTTTCTAATCAGCTTATCAACCTGTGGTGGAATTGTACCTATGTTTCCAAGTTTCTCAACTATAAAAGAACTGCTCATCATAAGCTTCATAGAGCGGATTAAATAATCCTTTTTAAATGCATCTGTCATTGACATTATTTCAGTAAGCTTACCCATATAAAAACTCTGATAGCAGTTGATGATGGCCTTGTCTATCTCCTGTATAGTCATATGTTCGGGTTTAATCACAGGGTCTATAAGATTATATTTACGATAATCCTTCTCTACTATATATGGCTTTAGCTCTTTATACATATCAGCATAAGGCCACGGTGCAAGGGCAAGATAATGGGCAAAATCAGGGTTATAGATCTTTGAAAGGGCAAGTGTCCTCTGTATCGTTTCAGGAGTTTCATGAGGAAAACCAAGAATAAAACTTGTCTCTGTAATCATACCATTTTCATGAATAAGTTTAATTGCCTCAATGCCTGTTTCAACCTGTACATCTTTCTTTATAAGATCAAGGGTTTCCTGATCAGTAGCTTCGACTCCAATATATATATGAACAATACCTGCCTTGCGATATTTCCAAAGAATATCCCTATCACGCAAAATATCAGCTGCCCTGGTTTCCATAAGCAGATATATGTCCATCCCTTTTTCAATAAGCAGGTCAAGAAGTTTTTCCCAGCGGGATCTATCCTGAGTAGGATACTCATCAGGGAAAAGAAAGACATTGACTCCATATTTTTTATGGAGGTATTCTATCTCAGCAACTACCTTCTCTGGATCTCTTCCCCTCCATGTTTGATGCCAAAACTTCTGTTGTGAACAAAAGGTGCAGTTGTGGCTACATCCCCTTGAGGTGCTTACTGCGCCCAGCCTGCTGTTTGGTATCACAAAATAACGATAATCCCTCCACTCTATAAGATCCCAAGCAGTTGGTAAACTATCAAGATCCCTAATAAAAGGTCTATCATTAGTTACAATAATTTTATGTGCCTTACGGTATGCAATACCTTTAATATCTTCGGGATCCTTATCTAAATCAAGACAGATTAAAAGTTCCCTTAATGTCTCCTCTCCCTCACCCCTTACAACATAATCAACACATCCATTTTTAAGGACATCTTTATACATAAATGTCGGATGCACACCACCTATAATAGTAATTATTTCATTATTAATTTCCTTAGCAATTTTTAATATTTCAAGTGCATCAGGAAATGTTGATGTAATAGCTGTTGTAGCAACATAGGAGGGATTTACCTCTATTATTTTTTGTTCTATCTCCTTAAAACCAACACCCTTTGTCATTGCATCGTAAATGATTGGCTCAAAACCTGCCTCTCTCGCTGCACCTGCAAGATAAACAAAAGTCAGAGGTAACCAACGGCCAGCAACCTCAACAACTCCACAATGATATGGAGGAGTTATAAAAAGTATCCTTTTTCTCTGCATATGCCCTCCTATAATAATGCAATTAAAATATCCCACTAAGCAGGCATGTATGAGATATTTGTAATAGGGGCACCAATGTACCTGCTTTTAGTGAATCTTCTGGATTAATTAAGTATAACTAAGATAATTTAATATTTCCAACTTTTTTAAATGCCTAAAATCGCTCACATTAT
>CAZIMB010000079.1:0-4745 GCA_964540275.1 uncultured Nitrospirota bacterium
GAAGGCTGAAGAATTTATAAGTGTAAAATTTAATTTTAATCCCCTATTTTTATAGATCAGATTTGACCAACTTCATATGGCCTTAGTATAATTTTTTTGACAAATCTATTGGGGGAAAATTGTGAGGAATAAAATAATAATCGGCACAAGAGGTAGCAAATTAGCATTATGGCAGGCAGAATGGATAAAATCCCAGTTAAATGAACTTTATCCTGAACTAAAGATAGAACTAAACAAGATAAAGACGACTGGTGATAAAATCCTTGATGTACCCCTTGCAAAGGTTGGAGGAAAAGGTCTCTTTGTAAAAGAGATTGAAGAAGCTATTTTGAAAGGAGAGGCTGACATTGCAGTGCACAGCATGAAGGATGTGCCTACTGATTTTCCTGAAGGGTTACATCTTTCAGTAATTACGAAGAGAGAAGACCCAAGGGATGCATTCATACCAAGAATCTCAAATTCTAAATTTGAAATCCCAAGATTTAATGAACTACCTCTTGGTGCAACGGTTGGCACAAGTAGTCTAAGACGCTCATGTCAGTTGCTTAGTATTAGACCTGATTTAAAAATCGTACAATTAAGAGGTAATCTTGACACAAGAATAAGAAAGCTTGATGAAAAACAGTTTGACGCAATAATCCTTGCCGTAGCAGGTGTAAAAAGATTAGGTTGGTCAGAGAGAATCGCAGATATTCTTTCTACTGAAATGTGCCTACCTGCTATTGGTCAAGGAGCTGTGGGCATTGAGTGCAAAATTGATGATGAATTTATAAACAATCTCATAGCACCATTAAATCATAGTGAGACTTCCACATGCATAAGGGCAGAAAGGGCCTTTCTAAAGAGGCTTGAGGGAGGATGTCAGGTTCCAATTGCAGCATATGCAAGGATAGAGCAAAGGTCAGAAGAAAAAATATTGATCATTGATGGATTGGTTGGAAGTATATCGGGGGATAGAATTATAAGAGGGCAAATAAATGGCAAAATTGAAGATGCCGAAAATCTCGGAGTCAGGCTCGCAGAAGACCTTCTTTCTAAAGGTGCAAAAGAGATACTTGATGAGATTTATGGTAGAGGCCTCCCACCTATTGATGGTGAAATAAGCAGTTAAAGATGAAAAAAGGTAAGGTTTATATTGTAGGTGCTGGTCCTGGAGACATAGGTTTACTAACCATTAAGGGCATGAAATGCCTTAGAAAATCGGAAGTAGTGGTATATGACTTTCATCTGAATGCCCAGATATTAAATTACATAGACCATAATGCAGAGTTCATATATGCTGGCAAAAGAGGCGGGCATCATGCAATGACCCAGGATGAGATTAATCAGGTGCTAATTGAAAAGGCAAAACAAGGAAAAATAGTATGTAGATTAAAAGGTGGAGATCCTTTTATATTTGGAAGAGGCGGTGAAGAGGCAGAGGTTTTAGCAAATGAAGGTATAGATTTTGAGATAATACCTGGTGTAAGCTCATCTGTTGCAGTACCTGCATATGCAGGGATACCCCTTACACATAGAAAATATTCATCATCATTTAGCGTAATTACAGGCAATGAGGACATGACAAAACCTGATAGTTCAATAAATTGGTCTATCCTTGCAAACTACCCTGATACCCTTGTATTTTTAATGGGAGTTAAGAATATAGCTACAATAGCCTCAAAACTCATAGAGCATGGAAAGTCACCTGATACACCAACAGCAGTAATAAGATGGGGTACAAGAGCGGAACAGAATACTATTGTAGGAAATTTAAAGGATATTTCTGAACTTGTTAAGGAAAATAAAATATTGCCACCTGCTGTTATGGTCATCGGAAATGTTGTCAAACTAAGGGACATCCTTAAATGGTATGAAAAAAAACCCCTTTTTGGTCACAGGATATTAATAACAAGGGAATATACATCTGATTATGAGCCTCTTGAGGAAATGGGAGCTGAAATATTTGAATTCCCTACAATAGAGATAGTCCCACCAAAGGATTATACAGAACTTGATAAAACAATAGATAAAATAGATACATATGATTGGATTATATTTACAAGCGCAAATGGATTTAAATATTTTATCCAAAGACTATTAAAAAGGGATAGGGATATCAGAGATCTGAAAGGAATCAAAATATGTGCAATTGGAACAAAAACTGCTGAGGAGGTTTCAAAATATGGAATAAGGGTAGATCTTATACCAGAGGAATTTAATGCAGAGGGACTAATTAGTGCTATAATGCAGAAGTGCGGTAACCAAGGAGGCTTGAAAGGGATAAGAATTCTTCTTCCCAGGGCTGAGATTGCAAGGGAGATATTCCCTCAAAAAGTAAGGGAATTTGGAGGAGAGATAGATGTTCCAACTACATATATTGCAATTAAGCCAGAAAAACATGGAAAGAGATTAAAGAGGTATTTAACAGAGGGCAAGATCACAGTAGCAACATTTACCAGCGCTGCCACCTTTAATAATTTTATTGATATAATAGGAACAGATTCAATAGATATATTAAAAGATGTAACCATAGCAGCCATTGGACCTGTTACTGCAAAGGCAATTGAAAAGGCAGGTTTAAAGGTCTCTATAATGCCTAAAGAGGCAACTATAAAGGCAATGGTTAATGAGATAATTGATAAACTCGCATCATTTAGAAATTAAACGATTATATGAAAAAAATCTTTGTAGTTGATGACGAAAAAGACATTGTAGAACTTCTTACATATAATCTTAAAAAAGAGGGATATTCCATTGACTCTGCTTACAATGGAAAAGATGCCCTGAAAAAAATCAAAACCAATAAATATGACCTTGCCATACTTGATCTGATGCTTCCAGATCTACAAGGTATTGAATTATGCAGCATTATTAGAAACAATCCATCTACTTCTAACCTACCTATTATTATACTAACTGCAAAAGGAGAGGAGGTAGATAGGGTAATTGGACTAGAAATGGGTGCTGATGACTATATCACTAAGCCATTTAGCCCTAGAGAATTGATAGCACGGGTAAAAGCTATCTTCCGAAGAGTTGAAAGAATGCCTTTTAAAGAAGATATCTTATCAGAGACAAAGAGCATTATAAAGATTAAGGACATGGTTATAGATAAAGAGAGGTACACTGTAAAAGTTGGAAATAGAAACATAAAATTGAGTGCTACAGAATTTAAGCTCCTTTTATTCCTTGCAGAAAGACCAAACAAGATCTATAACAGGGATCAACTCCTTGATTCAGTATGGGGAGACGAGGTCTATGTAGAGCCGAGGACAGTTGATGTCCATATTAGAAGGCTCAGGGCAAAGATTGAGAAAGAACCAGATAATCCAGAATATATAAAGACTATGCGTGGCGTAGGTTATTTTATAGAATCATGAACTATGCTTTCTTCGTTATTTTAATCCTCTTTGCATTAGTTATTTTTTTACTCTATCGTCTTATAACCCTTACCAGATTATTAAAGGATCTCCAAATATTCTTAACTGAATTATCTAAGGGAAATCTTAATTCAAGGTTTTTTGAAACAAAAAAAAGCTCTCTATCTTCTATCCTGAAAGGGATTGTCCGTATGATGGAAAAAACCAAGGAAAGCCTTGATCTTGCTGAAAAGGAAAAAGAGAGGATAGAGGCAATATTAAGGGGCATGTCAGATGCAATGCTAATAATTGATAAAAATGGAACTATTATCTTTTCTAATCGTCCTTTTAATAAACTCTTTTCAATAACTGAAAGTATAGAAAACAAAAGAGTAATGGATGTACTTAGAAACATCCAGATAACAGACATCATAAAGAGTGTAATGGACACATGGGAGGTTGTTTCTGATGAATTAGTAATAACTGGATCAAATAATGTAGAGAGCCATTTTATCGCAACCGCAGTGCCCATATATTCAAAGGATTCGATTAGTGGCGCAGTACTTACACTCCATGACATTACAAGACTAAAAAAACTTGAAGAGATGAGAAAGGATTTTGTTGCAAATGTGTCTCATGAGATAAAAACCCCTATTACAGCAATACAAGGGTTTACAGAGACACTTATAGATGGAGCAATTGATGATAAGGATAATGCCATGAGATTCCTTATGATGATTAAGGCTCATTCGGAAAGACTTAACAGGTTAGTAGAGGACCTACTAACCCTATCAAAGATAGAGTTTGGTGACATACTTATAAATAAAATAGATGTAGATATTAAAAATGTTATAGATACAGTATTTATGACACTTAAGGAGAAGGCAGACCAAAAGGGGCTTTATTTAAAGAGCTCCATAAAAGATGTTGAGACTATCTATGGAGATAGGGATAAATTGATTCAAATATTATTAAATCTTGTTGAAAATGGCATAAAATTTACAGAAACAGGTGGTATAACTGTAGGCACAGAGAGACAAGGTTTTAAATCCGTCCTTTATGTACAAGATACAGGTATAGGAATCCCACAAAAGGACATTAGCAGACTAGGAGAGAGATTTTATCGGGTTGATAGGGCAAGGTCTAGGGAACTTGGGGGCACAGGGCTCGGACTTGCCATTGTTAAACATCTAGTAAAGGCCCATAAATGGGATATGAATATAGAAAGTAAAGTAGGAGTAGGCACAAGGATTAATATAATATGCAATTAATTAGATATTTCTGACTTAAATCCATAATCATGCGAAACAGATATGTATCAAAGCTTTTAGAAGGTGTTTGTTTGTGTTCTAAAGAAAGATTATAATTTATCATCTATCAATTTAACACCGACTATGATGTCGA
>CAZIMB010000080.1:0-4657 GCA_964540275.1 uncultured Nitrospirota bacterium
AAATATTGCTAAAATCTTGACAATAAATTAACTTTTAATCTAAATTAAATGTCATGAGAAGGCCATTAATAGCAGCAAACTGGAAGATGAATAAGACATTAGAGGAGACTAAATCGTTTCTGAATGAATTTATTAGTCTTGTAAAGGATGTTAAGGATATAGATATTGTTATAGCCCCTCCCTTTACATCCCTTTATTTAGCATCAACGATGCTTCAAAATACTAATATATTTTTATCTTCACAAAACCTTTTTTATGAAGAAAAGGGTGCATACACCGGTGAGATATCTCCTATTATGCTTAAAGATATAGGCTGTAGTTATGTTATAGTTGGACATTCAGAAAGACGTCAATATTTTAATGAGACAGACGAAATAATAAATAAAAAGATAAGGGCAGCAAGATTACACAACCTAAATGTTATCTTCTGTATCGGCGAGTCATTAGAAGAAAGAGAAAATCAAAAAACCTTTGATGTCTTAAAAAGACAATTAGATAAGGGACTTAAGGATATATCATTTGAGAATATTGTAATAGCCTATGAACCAATCTGGGCAATTGGAACAGGAAAGACTGCAACCCCTGAACAGGCACAGGAGGCACATAAATATATTAGAGAACAACTTTCCCTTAAGTATGGCGATAAGGCTAAAGAGATGAGGATACTTTATGGAGGGAGTGTAACCCCTGAAAATATAGACTCCCTAATGGCATGCCATGATATTGATGGTGCACTTGTAGGAGGCGCCAGTCTTAAGCCTGATAGTTTTGCAAGAATTGTAAAGTTTAAAAGATAATATAAGATTCTTTATAATAAAAAAATAATGTAATCCTAAAAGGAGACCAAAATGACAACACTTTTAATAATCATACACATATTAACATGTCTTTTCTTAATAGCAATAGTTCTTTTACAAAGCGGAAAGGGTGCTGAGATAGGCGCTGCCTTTGGAGGCTCAAGCCAAACCATATTCGGAAGCAGAGGTGCTGCAACTTTTCTCAATAAGGTGACAACAGTAGCTGCAGTGGTCTTCATGCTCACATCCTTAACCTTGACTGTGGTTACAACAAAGACAACCTCTGTTATCAAACAGACAGCACCTGCTGAACAGAAATCAGCAGTACCACAGCAAATACCTCAAAAGCCTTTACAGGAGACAGCACCACAACAGCCTGCTAAATAAATAGTGAATAAAAGATTTATCAAGCTTTTTAGGGCAATCTTCAATAATAATATATTTTTGCCCATCCTTTTATTTTTATCGATGTTACAAATTATTTTTGTGTCTGGATGTACAAGAGAGCCAGAAATAAAAAGTCCTGAAAACATAACAGTAGGATTCCTCGCAGATGCAAAAAAACTTCTTCCCCTTTTTGCCTCTGATAGCGCATCAGCAGAGATCAGTGGTTATATATTTAATGGACTTACAAAATATGATAAAAACATTAAGATCATAGGAGACCTCGCTGAGTCATGGGATATAAGTCCAGATGGATTAACAATTACCTTTTATTTAAGGAAAAATGTTAAATGGCATGATGGAGTGGAGTTTACAGCAGATGATGTCCTTTTTACCTATCAAACAGTTACTAATCCCAACATCCCAACTCCATATAGCAGCATTTATGGTCCTGTAGAAAGGGTTGAAAAGATTGATAAGTATACAGTGAGAATTATTTATAAAGAACCTTATGCGCCAGCCTTAGAGTCTTGGGGTATGGGTATATTGCCGAGACATTTTCTTGAGGGCAAGGATATCACATCCCCTGAAATAAATCGCAATCCAATAGGGACTGGTCCATTTATGATAGAAGAATGGGTTACAGGACAGAAGATAGTTCTTAAAGCCTTTGATGAATACTTTGAGAAAGCACCAAATATAAAAAAATTCATAGCAAGGATAATACCTGACAACGCAACGATGTTTCTTGAGCTAAAGTTTGGTGGTATTGATTATATGGGATTGACACCCCCACAGTATAAACTGCAGGCAGATACAGAATTTTTCAACAAATATTTTCAAAAATTCAGATATCCATCATTTGGTTATACCTATCTAGGATACAATCTTCTTGATCCAAAGTTTTCTGATAAAAGGGTTAGACAGGCTATCAGCCATGCAATTAATAAAAAAGATATAATAGCAGGTGTTCTGCTAAATTATGGCACACCATGCACTGGTCCTTTTCCTCCTGAATCATGGGCTTATAACCATAATGTTAGGGATTTTGAATATAACCCAGCTAAGGCTATTGAACTTCTTAAAGAGGCTGGGTGGGAAAAAGATAAAGATGGTATTTTAAGAAAAGATAATAAGAAATTCTCATTTACAGTGCTCGTAAATCAAGGCAATCAGGCAAGACTTATGACTGCTCAGATAATAAAGGAACATCTTAAAAAAATAGGCATAGAAATGGATATAAAGGTACTGGAATGGCAGGCACTTCTTCATGAATTTATCCACAAAAAGAGATTTGAGGCAGTAATTATGGGATGGGCATTATCAAGAGACCCTGATATCTATGATATCTGGCATTCATCCAAGACAAAAGAGGGAGAATTCAATTTCATTTCTTATAAAAATGAAGAGGTTGATAGACTGCTTATACAAGGTAGGCAAACATTTGATATTGAAAAGAGAAAAAAAATATATCACAGGATTCACGAGATACTTGCAGAAGAGCAACCTGTTACTTTTCTCTATGTCCCTGATGCACTTCCTGTGCTTCACAAGAGATTTAAGGGGATTGAAAAGGCACCCATAGGGATATGGTATGATTTTATACATTGGTATGTTCCCAAAAACAAAGCAGAGTGGTATTAAATCACAAAAAACCTGAGTTTAGCTTTTGATATAGGGAAATAAAAAATGGTAAAAAAATTTTTAAGTTATATTTTAGTTTTGCTAATGTCTCTAATTGTTATATCCTGTGTGGCTGAAATAGATCCCCTAACAGGCCAGAAAATTTATACAATCCTCTCTACAGAGCAAGAGATAAAAATTGGTCATCAAGTCATACCCTATGCGATCAATGAATATGAAGGCTCATATCCTGATAAAGATGTACAGGACAATATTAGGGAATTGGGTAATCATCTTGTTCGGGTAACTCCAAGAAGAGTAGATTATCAATTTTTTGTTCTAAATACCTCACAGGTTAATGCCTTTGCTTTACCAGGTGGCCCAGTTATTATAACAAGGGGTTTACTTGATATTATGCAAACTGAAAATGAATTGATAGGGGTTATTGCTCATGAGCTTGGTCATATTAATGCTCGGCATCATGCAAACCATCTTGAGAGATCCTATAAAATAAGTGCACTAATCGGCATTCTCGGCATTACACTTCAAGATTCAAAACATGCAGGTGCTATTATTGATTTAGCCCGAATCTCTACAGGTCTGCTTCAACTTAAGCATAGCAGAGAAGAAGAACATCAAGCCGATGAACTAGGGGTAAGATTCAGTTATGAAGGAGGGTACAACCCTAAAGGACTTCTAAGCATGTTTGAAAAATTTAAGTCATTATCAAGAAATAATACTATAGAATGGCTAAGTACTCATCCATTACCAGAAACAAGGATACAAAATGTTCGTCATTTAATAGCAAGCAGATACCCTGATAGCGATAGACTTCTTAAGGATAGCTCAAGATTTCATAAAATAAAAGGATATATATCAGAAACAAAGGAATCATATGAATATGTAGAAAAAGCAAAGAAACATATAATTTCCCATGATTATTCAAAGGCAATACAACTTCTTGACAGAGCAGTAAGAAGTTATCCTCAAAATCAGATGGCCTATTATTATAGGGCTTTAGCTTATCTTAATTTAAAAAGATATGATTATTCTATTAACGATGCTGAAAAGGCTATCCAAATTGATTCCCTATATTTTAATCCACAGTTACTTAAAGGTATTGCTCTTGCCAAAATATTTCAGTGGCAAGGATGTATTAACACACTTGAAAGAGCAAAAAATCTTATTGCAGATAATCCTGATCTTTATTATTATTTGGGTGTTAGTTATCATGAGACAAAGAATAGGCAAAAAGCCATAGATAACTTAAATCTTGCGTTAAAACTTAGTGATGGCAAAAGAGGCTGGGAATTTGATGCACAACAAAGATTAAGGTCATTAAATTAAAATAAAAAAGGATTTAAATATTTGGATACTACTTTATTGTTTTTAACAAGGATTTTATAAATCCACCTAAACGTCATTTATAGTATATAATAAAAAAAGAGTTCAAGTTATTTATGAATGGTTTTCACTAACAAAGATATATCATAATTTTTTAGTTTAAGCCTTTCCAGTATGGAATTATATACATCCTCATTCATATCTTTTGTCCTACTCAGAATCCAAAGATATTTTCTTTTAGGGTGTCCAATAACAGCATAGTCATAATTTTCGCCTAAATCTACAATCCAGTAATCACCTGAAAAAGGCCAGAAGAAAGATACCTTAAGCTTTGCATTTGTTGTAGGGTCTACAACCCATGCTATCCCCCTTGCAGATCTTAATTTTCCCTCAAAAGAGACATCATAACATTCATTTAAAATTGATAATTTATCATCTTTTCTTAAGTTATAAAATGCCCTGCTTCCGACACAATTTTTCTGAAATCTATTAGGATAACTTGCTATCTC
>CAZIMB010000081.1:0-4157 GCA_964540275.1 uncultured Nitrospirota bacterium
AATGTGACATTTCAAAGTAGTAATAAAGTGTGACTTGACTTTAGGAATAACATATACCTACACTTAAATTTTAATCATAAAAATAGCATAATCAAAAAAAATATAGTAAGAGTATAAGAATGAACTGGTATCAGTTAAGCGCAAAAGAGGTATTACAAAAATTAGGGTCATCCGAACAGGGGCTTTCATCCACCGAGGCAAAACAACGGCTTGAAAAATACGGGCCTAATAAACTCGCAGAAGAGGAAAAGATAAGCAAATTTAAAATCCTTCTTCACCAGTTTACAAGCCCCCTGATTTATATCCTACTCATTGCTGGCACAATAACAATCCTGCTTAAAGAATATATAGATTCTGGAGTTATCTTTGCTGTTGTAATCCTCAATGCGATTATTGGCTATATACAGGAGTACAAGGCAGAGGAGAGTGTTAGGGCACTTAAAAAAATGGTTGTGCCCAAGGCAAGGGTGATAAGAGACGGCAAGGAAAAGGAGATAAACAGCGAAGATCTTGTGCCTGGTGATATAGTCCTTCTTTCATCTGGAACCAAGGTGCCTGCAGATTTGCGCCTTTTACATGCAATTGAACTAAAAATAGACGAAGCTATGCTAACAGGGGAATCAGTTGCAGTTGAAAAAACCACAATTGCAATCAAAGAAGACAATCTTACCCCAGGAGATCAGAAGAATATGGCATTCATGGGCACTGCAGTTGTGACCGGAAGGGCAAAGGGTGCTGTAGTATGGACTGGTAGACAGACGGTCCTCGGTCAAATAGCTGAAGAGGTAAAGGAACTTTCTATAACTAAGACACCCCTTCAGCAAAAGATAGAGAAATTCGCAAAGTTTGTAGGTCTGCTCGTCCTTTTAGGTGCATCATCAATATTTATTGTTGGAATTATTTTAGGGATAAAGGCCTCAGAGATGTTCATTACTGCAGTAGCCGCATCTGTTGCTACAGTCCCTGAAGGGCTTCCGATCGTTGTTACAATAGCAATGGCAATCGGCATAAGCAGAATGGCATCAAGAAATGCAATCATAAGAAGATTACCTGCCGTAGAGACTTTAGGAAGCACTACTGTAATATGTTCTGATAAAACAGGAACTCTCACGAAGAATGAGATGACAGTAAAGTTGATATACGATGGAGTGAATGTTTATGAAGTAACAGGAAGTGGATATGAGCCCCTTGGGGAAATACTTTATGAAGGGATTCCAATAAAGGGCAAAAACAATAAATATCTTGAACTTGTCATGCGCATAGGTCTTCTATGCAATGAATCCAATATTTATCAAGAAGATGGAGAGTTTAAGGTAGACGGAGATCCTACAGAGGGTGCATTGATAGTTGCTGCCATAAAGTCAGGTCTAAATCCAGAGGAGGAAAAGAGACATTATCCACAACTCGGAATAGTTCCATTTGAGTCTCATAGAGGATACATGGCTACTCTCCACAGTCATGGAGCTAAAAAGCTTATCTTTGTCAAGGGTGCGCCTGAAAAGCTGATAGAAATGTGTGTAGGATGTGCAAAAAAGGAAGAATTCAGAACAAAGGAGTTACTCCATAAAGCACACCTCTTTGCAAAACAGGGCATGAGGGTTCTTGCAATGGCATATAAAGAAGTTTCCCATGATATAAAGGAGATCACCCATCATGATGTGGAAGAAGATCTCATCTTTGCAGGTCTTCAAGGCATGATAGATCCTCCAAGACAAGAGGCAATAGATGCGATAAAGGGATGTAAGGATGCGGGTATAAGGGTTATTATGATTACAGGAGACCATGCTGCAACTGCATCTGCTATTGCAAAGATGCTTGGGATTACAGCTGATGAATCGGCAGTATTGACAGGTAAAGAGATTGAAGGGATGAGTGATGAAGAATTGTTCAAACAGGTTAAACATATATCTGTATTTGCAAGGGTTTCACCCCAACACAAGTTGAGGATAGTCCAGCAGCTTATAAAACATGGGGAGATTGTCGCTGTCACTGGTGATGGAGTAAACGATGCGCCTGCTCTAAAGGCCGCCCATATAGGTGTTGCTATGGGTAAAACTGGGACTGATGTGGCAAAGGAGTCCTCTGATATGATCATAGCTGATGATAATTTTGTGAGTATATTTAATGCAGTAGAAGAAGGCAGGATAGTCTTTGACAATATAAGAAAGGTAACTTTTTTCCTTATACCTACAGGTTTTGCTGCAGTGCTTTCTATTCTATTTTCTATGTTTTTAGGTATTCCGATTCCATACTTTCCTGCACAGCTTTTATGGATAAACCTCGTCACAAACGGACTTCAGGATGTTGCCCTTGCATTTGAGCCTGGGGAAAAGGGAATAATCAAAAGACCACCAAGGGATCCAAATGAAGGTATCATGTCTAATCTAATGATACAGCGGAGTATTGTGGTAGGACTGCTTATATCTATAGGCGTAATATATAACTTTTTTTATGCCCTTGATGAAGGAGCTTCGATTGAAAAGGCAAGGACTATTGCGGTCACTACAATGGTATTCTTTCAGTTTTTTCAAGCATGGAATTCCCGTTCAGAAAGGGAGTCCATATTTAGGATAAGCCTTATAAGCAATCCATTTCTTTTCTATACAATGGTAGCTGCATTCCTTGCCCAGCTTGCTTTTGTACATGTTCCAGCACTTCAGTGGGTATTCAGAACAGAGCCTATAACAATTAATGAGTGGTTACAAATATTGGCGATTTCTTCTACTGTTATATTAGTAGTTGAGATCGACAAGTTGCTCAGGAGAAGGGTTAGGGTCTAAACTTTAGTTAGCAAATAGGCGTGGTTTTAAAGTCATTAGAAGGTATATGAAAATGTTTCTTTATGGATTATGTCAAGGTATGCGTTACTCTGAAGGAATGTTCTATTCTGGTATAATTAATAATGTCAATCCTTAACCTGGCAAAAAGGAATCTTAAAAGAAAACCCTTTAGGAGTCTTGCCCTTATAATATCTACTTCTCTCGTATCCTCTCTATTATTTATAACTATAATAAGCACCAAAGGGGTTATTACAAGTATTGATCTGGCTGTCCATAGGCTTGGAGCTGATATGATGGCTGTACCAGAAGGCTATGATGAAAAGGCATATAATATACTCATTGCTGGAAAACCAACTGTCTTTTATTTGCCTAAAGGGACACTTGATAAGATCAGAAAAATAAAAGGCATTAAAGTAGCATCACCACAATTATTTATAAGATCACTATCCCATCCCTGCTGTGCAATAGCAGATGTAATGCTAATTGCCTTTGATCCAGAGACAGATTTCACTGTTACACCCTGGCTTAAGGAGGCAATTAAAAGAAACCTTGAGAAAAATGAGGTTATTATTGGTAGTGCTATAAATAGAAGCAAAAGGATAAAATTTTATGGCAAGGAATTCATTGTTGCTGGTCAATTATACAGAACAGGCCTTGATTATATTGATACTGCTGTTTTTATGACATTAGAGAGCGCCCATGAGATGATTAAGGAATCAAAGGAAAAGGCGTTTGAATCACTCTTAATAGAAGATGATGTTTTCTCTGCAATCTTTATCCAGACCGATCCAAAAATCCATCAGGAAAGGTTAGCAATATTACTAGAACATGAGATAAAAGGTATAAGGGTCATCACATCAGAGGATATAATAAGGTCAGTAAAAAGGCAGTTATATGTGCTTATAAAAATCTTTTCTGGGATGGGAATAATTTTCTGGATTGTTACCCTTGTTTTGATTGGTACTATTTTTTCTTTAATAGTCAACGAAAGACAGAGAGAGATAGGTATATTAAGGGCTCTTGGTGCAAAAAAACATGAAATATTCTTATTGATATTTGCAGAGGCATTCACAATCTCTTTATTTGGTGGTATATCAGGAATCCTTATTGGTGCCATGTTATTATTAATATTAAAGAATCCAATAGGAATTGCCTTTAATTTGCCCTATTTATGGCCTAATGCCCCATTTATTGCATTATCTGTATTAGGGGTACTAATTTTATCTCTTTTAACCATATCATTTGCTGTGTTTTATCCTGCTTTAAAGATCAGCCGAATGGAGCCATTTCAGGCAATAGTTAGAGAGTAGATAAAAACATAGCGATTATTCGTTTTCATATAAATTTTTGATAAATCAATTAGGAGTAGAAAAAAAA
>CAZIMB010000082.1:0-1916 GCA_964540275.1 uncultured Nitrospirota bacterium
GATACAGAAATATTTTGACTTTAGACTTGTAAGCATAATTAAACAGTTTAATCTAAGATACCTTCCCAACATTATTAAGGGAGGTTTTTACAGAAAGCTTGCTGCTTATGGTCATATGGGAAGGATGGATATAGGTCTTCCATGGGAATTAACGGATAAGGCTGAGATTTTGAGGCAAGGGGAAGTCTAAATGAATCAGAACTTAAAAACTTCAGATTACAAGGGTATATCTGATTTCCTATACGAAGACGAAAATGAGAGAAAACTGCATTTGAATGCAGTAGAGATGATTGCCTTACGCATTGGTAATTCTCAAGAGGAAGTTCAAAGAATCTACGAGATAGTATTGAAAAGATTTAAGAAAGTGGCAAAAATTAAGGACTTTTTGCCTATCCTTGTAAGCAAAAGGGTTGAGTATCTTTTGAATAAAAGAAAAAAGTAAAGGTAATAAAGACATAGTTTAATAATAAAGTGAATATTAGCATATGCAAAGAAAAAGCCCATTTTATAATGGGCTTTATATAAAGGAAAGGGGGAGTATATGCTATATCAAGATAGCAAGAAATGATAGCGGTGTCTCTTTTAAAGCCATTCCTGTAAAGGTGCTGAAGATGGATTTTCCAATTACAGCACCTGCCTTTGATGCTGCCTGATGTAAATAATCATCATTTGTTAAAGCCTTTGAAGAGTCAAAATAACCTTTTCTCTCAAGTAAGTTTATAATTTCATTATAATTAATAGCCCTTTTATTGTAATTTATGAGAAGGCTGCCAGTAGTGGTGTTAATATCAATAGTTGCAATACCATACAAAGTGCTTAGGCATTTCTTTAATTCCTCTGCTACAAACTTATTATTCTTAATAACAGGACTCTTAATCCTCAACCTTCCAGGTACATGGTGAATGTAATAGCTCATAATTAATCCTCCTTTATTGTAAACTTTTTAAAAGTCTTGCATATGGGATAACCCGAACATCTGAATCTTATTACATCGCCCTCAATTTTATATAGATGCATGACTTTACTGCATTCAGGACAGATTGGTTTTCCCTGTATTTCCTGCTTCTTTGCATCTTGGGTAAACTGTCTTCCACAAATAAGGCATTGGAATCTCTGTTTTCCAGTCTTCGTCTTTCCGTATTTATACAGGACATCTGCATTGCAAATAGGGCATCTTGAATTGGTTTCATTTATTATTTGCAATACTGTCATAGTAAATTATATAAAACGATGGTTACACATTTATTAAGAAATTGTTAAATTTTTGTTACAGCCCTGCAGAAATTTTTTCTAAAAATCTACTGTTAATAGAAAATCTCATAAATGGCGAAAAACATTAATGGATGTTGAAAAGTTCTGAAGCAGTCTTGCACCCTGTTCAGCCAGTCTTGACCTCACGGTACTCTTTAGATTCAGATAACAGAAATTTTCCTCATCTATAAAACGGCTTATTAGGTATGAAAGTCCATTGCTCATTGCATCAAGGTAAGGTGTGTCAATTTGGTTTAAGTCTCCTGTAAAGACTATTTTTGTGCCTTCTCCACATCTGGTAATAATGGTCTTTATATCAAGAGGTCTTAGATTTTGAGCTTCATCTACAATAAAATATCTCTTTGGAAGACTCCTGCCCCTAATATATGTAAGAGCTTCTACACTTAAAATTCCTGCATCTATTAAATATTGATAATTTTTATATTTGGAGATTGGTGTATTGTCCTTGAATTGTCCTGTAGGTGTATTAACAATAACCTCTAAATTGTCAAATATCGGCTGCATCCATGGCGCAAGTTTATCGTTCAAGTCTCCTGGCAAATAACCAAGGTCATTACCCATTGGAACAACAGGTCTTGCCACAAGAACCTGTTCATAAAGTGGTGATTTTTTTGTTGTCTGGTGTAACCCTGCAGATAATGCTA
>CAZIMB010000082.1:2016-3362 GCA_964540275.1 uncultured Nitrospirota bacterium
TCAATATTTTTTAGTGCTTGCCTTGCTGAGTGTGCTATCTCTCCTTGACCCTTTTTAAGTTTGTCTAGTTCCTCTATTACAACCATTGGGATAATAACATCATTTTCTTCAAATTTAAAGATGCTGTCAGGATCATGAATCAATACATTAGTATCAAGGACAAATGTTTTTTTCAAGATATACCTCCTAAATAAAGTGGGGTTTCAACCCTTTTTTTTGAAATTTATTTTTTCCCAAAAATATAGTGATAAGGATGGGTCTCTGAAGTTGATAGCGATATTTTGTAAACATTTCTTTCCAAATAGAGCATTAAACAACTGTAAATGTTTGAGCCCAAGGGGTAAGTTTATTAACTGTAGCGTTAGGTGAAATAAAACTTTTAAAACAAAGCTTTTGTAAGAAGGAGGCTTATTATTGTCGCTGGTCGATTTTTTATTTGAGTAATCTAAATCAAAGGCAAATGATTTTTTATTAAAAATGGATAAAATAGCCTTTATCACATATGATGAACAAATTGATATTTTATAATTTTTATACCAGCCTTTCAAGTTCAGTACTGTTAAACCTCTGTGAATTAATCCTTGTAAATGATATTTATATATCTCTTTAAAGATTAGCATATGTCTTGTTACAGGAATATTAAATAAATGTTAAATTCAAAAAAAACCCTGAATTGACTTCAGGGCATATGCATTTTGGAGAATATTGTGATTAAGTCACTGCGATTTTTTCGTCAGAATGGATGAAAAATTCTGAAATATAAACCCTGCATTCTTCCCAATTATTGCTCAGACAGTGATCCCTATTTACACACTCAATTTTACTTGGCTCAATACCTGCGATTTCACAGTTGCCTTCTCTAAATTTAGGACACATTTATATCACCTCCTTTCTTGAAGGGGAAATTTGACCACTCATGAAATACCCCTGATTTTTCATAGTTGGCTTTGTCTGATTAAATTTTTAGCTAAGAATATTGGGCATTCATCATAATCAACATTTTCACAGTATTTCATTTTAATTCTATCATCAATCTCCAACGCTGAGAATGAGGCATCGCATATCTCATCATCAGTATTTAGGTATGGGCAAATAGTTTTATCTTCTTGTATTAAGATCATTTCATGCATTAATGCTATATTTTTCATAGCAACCTCCTCTTTTTCCTAAAATAATAACAAGGTGATGTTACATAGGTATTAAAATAAGGTTAAATGTATCTGAAATTGTACTTGTAGTCTAGTGCGTATGTGTGAGTAGGTTTCACCTAAAAATTCTTATAAAAAGGATGTTGTTTCTGCATAGATTCATAATCATCAACTATACGATCATAAGACTCATGCATA
>CAZIMB010000083.1:0-3303 GCA_964540275.1 uncultured Nitrospirota bacterium
ATTCCCATACTTGGTATTCCTGCCTGTGGTATGTATCATAAAATAACAGTCTTTGATCTTATTCTACCTAGAATCCTTGCAGGAGAGATTATTGGAAGGAAAGAACTCGCAGAGCTCGGACATGGAGGTTTATGTCAAAACTGCAAGGTTTGCAGTTTCCCTAATTGTACCTTTGGTAAGTAAATTTGACATAAAAAGGTATTTTTGCTATTCTCATTTAGAGATTAAAAAGGAAGAGATTAGTGAGCACTAAAGGGATAAAAATAAAAAAAAGCAATACCTTCCGCTTCAGTCTATATTTTTTTTGTTTTTTAAATTTTCACTTTCTAATGCCTGCAGATTTAAACGCATTTGAGGTAAAGGGATTACAACCTTTACAACCATATGGTGTCTTTTCAACATTTAGCACTGAAAGTCTAAAAAAGAATAACTTTGGAATAGGTTTTCAAATTGAAAGGTCCTTTGACCCAGATTTTTATCGTACTATCTTACAGATTGCTTATGGATTAAGTAATAATGTTGAATTAAATTTAACTATTCCATATATTTTAGATTGGGAAGATAAATTTGATGGATTTGAGGATGCAAGTATTGGATTAAAGCATAGATTAATTGAGGAAACAAAAACAATTCCTGCTGTTGGGTATATATTGACAGCATCCATCCCTTCAGGCAGGGATTATTTTAGCACTGATGGAAGATTAGGGATAGGTCTCCTTGTCTCAAAAAAGATTGGCCCCTTTAAAGGGCATTCCAATTTATTCTATTCAAACCCTGGTAAATCAGAGATGAAGGATGAGTATTCATTAAATCTTGGAGCAGAATTAGCAGTTTCCCATAATTCAAAGATTCTTGGAGAGGTAATAGGCAAGAAAGATTATTTTAAAAGCAGTATAAATTTTTTAGAATGGAGAATGGGATACAGGGTAGAGGTTGAAGATAATATTTATACTACAATAGGTGCTGGTTTTGATATAAAAAGGAGAAAACCTGATTTTAGATTGATGTTTTCAATAAGTATGATACTTCCCAAGGAAAAGCAAATAATCCAGAAGATTTATGAATAATAACTTATTATTTCTATTTTAGTTTTATTAGTTATAAAGAAGCTCTAATCTGTTATGAACATATTCATTTGCCCTCTTCATATTGTTTTTGTTAAGAGATAGCGCTTTTTGACATGCCCAGATTTCATTATCAATAGCTCCAATTCGGTTATAAGCCAATGCAAGATTAATATAAAGTCCAGAACTGAGACGATTATTAATAGCCCTTAAAAGATAATTCTATAACCATATTGTATTCACCAGAATTCATCAAAACGTACCTAATCCTCCCATAAACTAATATCATCTTGCCAGATAGAATTCCTAAAAAATGTAGTTATGCAAAGTGCAAGATAACCTAAGATAATCAAACTATTTTCTATTGTTTTTTCATAAAATCATCTTACCATCTATGATTAGGGGTGTTCAATGTGGCTAAGTTTCAAAGAGATTATTAGACATGCTATAATGAATCTATGTTTGATCTTGGCATTCAGGAACTTATAGTTATTTTTATTGTTGCCCTTCTTGTTTTTGGTCCAAAGAGGCTTCCTGAGATTGGAAAAACCCTGGGAAAAGGAATTGCAGAAATTAGAAAGGCTATGCACAGCGTAAAGGTTCAGATGGAAGAGGAGATAAGGGATATAAAGAGCGATTTACCGCTTAACACTGATATATATAAAGATATTTACCAGGCAGGAATTGAAATGCATGATAAAAAGCAAAAAATTGAAGAGCCTCCAACAAATGAAAAAACAGAAGAGGATATTAATCTGAGTAAGGTTACCGACCCAAATAGAATTCAAGAAAAAGAATCCTATAGTCGAAAAGATGCAAAGGATTCCTATACAGGGTAAGGAAAATGGAAGATGCAAAAATGCCTCTAACAGAACACCTCAATGACCTTAGAAAGGCAATTATTAAGTCTCTTTTGGCTTTATTATTTGCATTCTTAATCTCCTTCACATACTCTGAGAAGATCGTCCAATTTATCATGTTTCCTTTAAAATATAATTTTGACTTTTCTGTAAGAGAGATGTATATTTCAATTGTTCCCCATGATAAGTTAAAGGACACCAAATTAGTCTTCCTTGGACCTGCTGAGGCATTTTGGATGAATATAAAAATATCTTTATTTTCCGGTATTATTTTTTCTTTACCTGTAATATTTCATCAACTATGGAAATTTGTATCCCCAGGTTTGCTTCCAAATGAAAAAAGATATGTTCTACCTTTTATTTTCTCTGCGACAGGTCTTTTTCTCTTTGGATCTTCCTTTTGTTTTTTTATTGTACTACCTTTTGCCATGGAATTTCTTTTAACCTATAAGGTTGGAGATTTTTTGATGCCAATGCTATCAATTGGCCAATATGTAGATTTTTGTCTGAAGTTTGTCTTAGCCTTTGGTGCAGTTTTTGAATTACCAATAATCATCCTATTTCTCACTAAAATGGGCCTTTTAACAACAAAAACCCTTGCTAAAAATAGAAAATATGCAGTTTTAGCAGCCTTTGTTATCGCTGCCCTTCTTACACCTACTCCAGATGCATTAAATCAAACCCTTATGGCTCTGCCCATAATAGTCTTATATGAATTAAGTATATGGATTTCACCTCTTTTTGAGAAGAAAAAGGTACAGAGGGATTAAAAATGAATAACACAAAAGCTAAAAATCTAAAGGCTATTGCAAATGATATTTCAGAGGGATTTATTACGGTAAATCCTATATTTTTAAAGTCCTTTGATGAAAATGCCCTAAAGTCCCTTTACAGGGCTATAGAACGGAAGCAAGCTGAGATAAGGGCAGAGCCTTTCCCTTATAACGATACAATGCTTATAAGAAAGAGAAATATAAAACTTCAGAGGCTTTATGGTTCAATGACTGTAATAAAAAACTATGCTAGGGAAAGACGTATTCTTCTCTTTTAGTAAATCCTCAGATTAAATAATAAAACCATGATCCTCAAGGAAACCTTGATTATTTTTAGAATAGGTTAAGATAAAATGTTTATGATATAATTAAAAACCATTCGGGGCGTAGCGCAGCCTGGTAGCGCACACGGTTCGGGACCGTGGTGTCGGAGGTTCAAATCCTCTCGCCCCGACCAGGATTTCTTTTGCGAAGATCTGTTTAACTTTTATGCCAGCCCCATTTTAATCAAGAAAAAAGATGCCTACGATGAGATAAAATAATTAAACATTTATGATAAATTATCCCTTTAATTTTGAAAAGATAAGAGCTATCTTTATTAGCAGA
>CAZIMB010000084.1:0-3276 GCA_964540275.1 uncultured Nitrospirota bacterium
CATTTACATGGGGCTTTAACCTCTCAAACTTTGCCTTTGCCATAATGCCTCCTTGTTGAAAATTAATAAAACATTAAACCTTTGATCTATTTATAAGTCACTTGATTCACTGACCTTTAACTTTAGCTACTATACTCTCTGTAATTGTTTTAGGAACTTCTTCATAATGAGAGAATTGCATTGTGTAAGTTGCCCTTCCTTGAGTCTTTGACCTCAAATCAGTAGCATAACCAAACATCTCTGCTAAAGGAACTGTAGCCTTTATTACCTGGGAATTACCTCTCTTTTCCATAGATTGGATCTTGCCTCGCCTAGAATTAAGGTCACCAATAACATCACCCATGTATTCCTCTGGTGTAACAACCTCAACGTTCATTACTGGCTCTAGCAATACAAGTGAAGCCTTTTTAGCTCCCTCCTTAAATGCCATTGAACCGGCTATCTTAAAAGCCATTTCCGATGAGTCCACCTCATGATAAGAGCCATCAAAAAGTGTTACTTTAACATCTGTAACAGGATACCCCGCAAGGACTCCGCCCTCCATGGCCTCCTTGATTCCCTTCTCTACTGCTGGTATATATTCCTTAGGTATTATTCCTCCAACTATCTTGTTTACAAACTCAAAACCCTTACCTCTTTCTAAAGGTTCAATCTCTATCCATACATGTCCGTATTGGCCGCGGCCGCCTGACTGCCTTACAAACTTTCCTTCTGCCTTGGCAGTACCTCTTATAGTTTCTTTATATGCAACTTGGGGCTTCCCAACATTTGCTCCAACCTTAAACTCCCTTGTCAATCTGTCAGCAATAATCTCTAAATGCAGTTCTCCCATTCCAGATATTAATGTTTGGCCTGTCTCCTCATTATATGAAACCCTAAATGATGGATCTTCCTGAGCCAACTTTGCCAGCGCCATTGAGAGTTTTTCCTGATCCGCCTTTGTCTTTGGTTCAATAGCCACAGATATAACTGGCTCTGGAAACTCAATTGATTCAAGGATTACAGGTTTATTTTCATCACAAAGGGTATCACCTGTCAGAGTTGACTTTAAACCTACAACTGCAGCTATATCCCCTGCCCTTATCTCCTTAATCTCTTCTCTTTTATTGGCATGCATCCTAAGCAGCCTACCAACCCTCTCCTTTATACCCTTTGTTGAATTGTAAACATATGAACCTGAACTTAAAACACCCGAATATACCCTTATATATGTCAGTTGCCCCACAAAAGGATCTGTCATAATCTTAAAGGCAAGGGCAGAAAAAGGCATATCATCCGATGAAGTTATTGAAACTTCTGAATTATCTATTGGATTAATGCCAATTATTGGAGGTATATCTAAGGGAGATGGTAAGTAGTCCACTATAGCATCAAGGAGGAGTTGCACACCTTTATTCTTAAAGGCTGATCCACAAATTACAGGGGTAATCTTCATCTCTAGTGTACCTTTGCGTATTGCACTTTTTATTATGTCCTCAGACACCTCCTCACCTGAAAGATATTTGTCCATAATTGTTTCATCAATATCAGCAAGTGCCTCTAATAACCTTTCCCTATATTCCTTGGCAAGAGGAATATACTCTTCTGGGATGTCAGTCTCAACATATTTTGCGCCCAATGTCTCATCATCAAAATAAAACGCCCTCATACTTACAAGATCTATGGGACCCCTGAATCCATCCTCTTTACCGATAGGAATCTGTATTGCAACAGGATTTGCTCCTAACTTTTCTATCATACTATTAACAGACATAAAAAAATCAGCTCCTATCCTATCCATCTTATTTATAAAGGCTATCCTTGGAACCAAATATTTATTGGCCTGCCTCCATACAGTTTCTGACTGTGGCTCCACACCAGCTACAGCATCAAAAACAGCCACAGCCCCATCCAAAACCCTAAGGGATCTCTCAACCTCTATAGTAAAATCCACATGGCCTGGGGTATCAATTATATTAATCCTATGGTCTTTCCAGAAACAGGTAGTAGCAGCTGATGTTATTGTAATGCCCCTCTCCTGTTCCTGAGGCATCCAGTCCATAACTGCTGTACCCTCATGAACCTCGCCTATTTTATAGGTTACCCCTGTATAATAGAGTATTCTTTCTGTAGTTGTGGTCTTTCCGGCATCTATATGAGCCATAATGCCGATATTTCTTATCTTCTCTAATGGAAATCTTGACATCTAAGTATATTCTCCTAAAATCATTAAATCATTTACCATCTATAATGTGCAAAGGCCCTATTTGCCTCAGCCATTTTATGGGTATCTTCCTTCTTCTTTATTGAACTGCCTGTATTGTTATATGCATCTAGTATTTCACCAGCAAGCCTCTCCTGCATCGTCTTTTCTTTGCGAACCCTTGCATAATTGACAATCCATCTTAATGCAAGAGCCACTCTTCTTGAAGGCCTCACCTCTACAGGAACCTGATAGGTTGCGCCTCCAACCCTTCTCGGTTTAACCTCAAGAACAGGCTTAACATTTTCCACTGCTGTCTTAAATACCTTTAATGGATCTAGGCCTGTTTTTTCGTTTAAAATATCAAAGGCGCCATAACATATCCTTTCAGCGATTGACTTCTTTCCATCTTTTAAAAATGTATTGATGAACCTGCTTACAAGCTTGCTATTATATTTTGGATCAGGTAATATCTCTTTTTTTTCTGCTACCCTTCTTCTTGCCATCTTAATTTACTCCAAGTTTTATATAAATTTTTTTTAATTCCTATTTAGGCCTTTTAGCTCCATATTTAGATCTTCCTTGTCTCCTATTTGACACGCCTGCACAATCAAGTGTTCCCCTCAGGATGTGATATCTCACACCAGGAAGGTCCTTAACCCTACCACCTCTTATTAATACAATTGAATGTTCCTGTAGGTTATGGCCAACACCAGGAATATAGGCAGTAACCTCCATGCCATTTGTTAATCTCACCCTCGCTACCTTCCTGAGAGCAGAATTTGGTTTTTTTGGTGTCGTTGTATAAACCCTGACACAGACCCCCCGTTTCTGAGGACAATTTTTAAGGGCAGGGCTTTTGGTCTTTTTCTCGACCTTTTTACGTCCCTTTTTAATTAATTGAGCTATTGTAGGCACCTTTCCTCCAATAAGTTATTTCGTTTCCACTTTATAGGAAAAACCTGATGATTTTACCAGAGAAATCTCTTTTTGTCAAGTTTTGACAACTAAAAAAGGATATAGGTATTTCCCTGTTCTAAGAAAAAATAATATAGCATAATATAAATAAGAAAATAAAGTATTTTTTTAAACCT
>CAZIMB010000085.1:0-3120 GCA_964540275.1 uncultured Nitrospirota bacterium
GATACCTTTTGGCAGGGGTGACTCACACATGCCTGTGGGTTGGGGAGAGATTCCACTTAAGGAGATACTCTCAACGTTTGTTGCTTCGTATCTGGGTATGTTTATGATGGAATTAAGGAGCAGATATTTTGAAAATATTGGAGAATCTAAAAAAAACCTTGAGAAAATTTTGTCAAACCCTTTCTTTTAACAAAAATTTAATCTTTTCTTAATACCCATGTAATCTGAAACCCTTATTATGTAACAACATGTTGATAAACATGTTACTAAATATGTCTATAAGAGGGAGATCTTTTAAGGGGGACGTAGTCCTTCTTACGGCCGGTAATGCTGCTGTGTGATTTCCATATACACACAAAATACTCAGATGGTTCTGTGGAACTAAGGAAGACAATTGACATCTTTGGACAGGCAGGATTTGATGCCATTGCAATAACAGATCATGTAGTCAATGGAGACAACTCCATTGGCAAAATAGCACAACGATTCAGGCTATCTGTTACAGCAGAAAATTTTGATGATTATCTCTCTCACATTAAACATGAGGCAGAAAGGGCATGGAATAAGTATGAAATGCTTGTAATTCCTGGAGTAGAGATCAGTAAAAACTATATCTCACCTGACAAATCAGCCCATATTCTTATTATTGATATAAAAGAATTCATCCCAGCCTGTATGAATTATGAACAGATATTCCTTCAGGCAAAGCAACAAAATGCCCTTATAATTGCCTGTCACCCTCACAATCTGTCAGACATGAGCAGAAATACCCTTTTTCTATGGAATAACAGAGAGAAATATGCCAAATACATAGACGCCTGGGAGATCGCAAACAGGGATGATGTATTTAATGTAATCAGCCTGAAAAAATATCCCTATATCGCAAATAGCGACTTCCATAAGGCAAAACACCTGTATTCCTGGAAGACACTTCTTAACTGCGAAAAAAATATTGAATCAATTAAAAATTGTATAAGGCATAACAAGGGAGTAGCTATAACACTGTTCAGAAATTAAGGAGGAAACCATGGAACTATTCTACATCTTTGTAGGCATCACAATTTTTGGTCTCATCGCCTATGGACTGCAGATATGGGCAGTTAGAAAAACAGTCCACAGTCCAATGTCAGCAGTCTCCAATCAAAATCAAAAAAAGACAAGTCAAGGGGCAGAAAATTATAGACTGAATACCGAGGAGTATCAATTATTTCCGCCTATCTCAATCCTTAAGCCTCTTAAAGGACTTGATGACAATTTGTTAGATAATCTATCAAGCTTCTGCACCCAGGACTATCCAGAATACGAAATCATATTCTCACTTCAAGACCACAATGACCCTGCATATAAAGTAGCAAGAAAGGTTAAAGATAAATATCCAGAAAAAGACATTTCTATCATCGTAGAAAGATGCGATTATGGGCTTAATCCAAAGGTCAATAACCTTATTCCTGCATATAAGGCTTCAAAATATCCATATATACTTATCAGTGACAGCAATGTCATGGTCGATAAAGATTATCTTAAAGAAACAGTAAAACACATTGAAGACCCTAATGTAGGACTTGTTAGCAATATCATAAAAGGTACCGGAGGCAACACAATAGGCTCTATATTCGAAAACCTTCATTTAAATTCCTTTATTATAGGAAGTGTATGTTTTTTAGATAAATTTCTAAAAATGCCTTGTGTAATCGGAAAATCAATGCTTATGAGAAAGGAAGACCTTGAGGCAATCGGTGGTTTTAAAGCTGTAAAGGATTTCCTTGCAGAGGATTATGTGATAGGAGAAAGGATTCATAAAATGGGAAAGAAGGTCGTTCTTTCAAATTATGCTATAAATAATGTTAATGAATACTGGGGTATAAGGAGATTCCTCAACAGACATACCAGATGGGGAAAACTCAGATGGAGGCTTGGAGGAATCAAATATATATCAGAATTGATCGGGAATCCTGTATTCATGTCTGTAGTTGCAATGCTATTATCATTGGAGATTTCGAAGATAACCCTCTCCTTTGCCCTGTTTGTATCCCTAATTAAGGGCCTTGGAGATTTCTATATAAGAAAGATAACAAACTCTGACCTAAACCCTCTATTTTATTTACTTTCTCCTATTAAAGACATAATAATTGGTCTTATATGGTTTATTCCTATTTTTAGTAGTACGGTTGTTTGGAGGGACAACAGATACATAATTGGCAAGAATTCTATTTTGTCACCGTATCCTGAAACAGGCCTATGGTCATGGAGATATAGAATTGTTGATGTAATAAAGGCAAGAATTACACTATAGGTTGATGATGATAGCTCTATTAGTATTCATAAATGTCGGCAGTATTGGAAAACTAAAGGATATAGACAAAAGGCATATCTACGTATTAATTGAAAGAGTCAGTTTCTAAGAATGCCAAAGCCGTTCTTGGGTTGAAAGCCAATCCGCCCTTCTGATCGGCTCTGGTATCCTGTATTTAGAAATACAATTCTTCACAATCTCTACTGAAGAAACAATATCAATCATATGTCCTGGAGAGACGAAGATTGGCCTCACATTACTACGTGTTCTTAATACAGCACCAACCTTTTCACCTTTATAATAAAGATATGTCCAGCTACCCCTTGCTTTATCAGGCTCATCATATTCACCTACAAGTCTTGACTTCGCACATCCGATTGAGGGAATGCCAAGAATCACGCCAATATGTGATGCAATGCCAATTCCCTTTGGGTGAGCTATTCCGTGACCATCGAAGAGTATAACATCAGGTTTTACATCCAATTTCTCTATAGCTCCTAAAATAGCATGTCCTTCCCTAAAAGATAGCATTCCCGGAACATAGGGAAATCTTATTTTTTCGATAAAAACTTTATCTTGATAGTGCTTTAATACCCTATATTCATATAGGGCTGCAACTGCTATAACTTTATCACCAGCAAATGCTGCATCAACACCTGCAATTAATTTAGGTGTTTTTTTCAGATGAGTAATCTTTACCTTCTTTTTTAGGATGTCCTGAATTTTCTTTGCCTCTAAAATATCATCTGGCCAAAGATTCTTTATCATCAGATAATTATAAACTATGCACCTGATTTAAGATATAATTATCTTATGAAAACACCGAG
>CAZIMB010000086.1:0-2802 GCA_964540275.1 uncultured Nitrospirota bacterium
CGAATGGGTGAGATTAAGAATTTTACCGGGATATCTGATCCGTATGAGCCTCCTGAAGACCCTGAGATAATTCTTGAAACAGATAAGCTAACAATCAAGGAATCTGTTAAGAAAATCATTGAATATTTGACAGCAAAACAGATCATATAGCAATCTATTAGTTTATGAAGATTGCTTTCATTAGGAAAAAATACACCTTTCACGGCGGCGCAGAAGGTTTCTCACAGAGTCTTATAACACAACTTGCAAACGCCGGCCATGAAATCCATATTTATGCAATTGAATGGACAGGCTCCCCGCCTGAGGAGAATGTCTTTTTCCACAAAGTCCCTGCTATAACTTTTAATTCCATTTTGAGGGACATGACATTTGCCATATTGAGTTATTTTCTTTTAAAGAAAGAACGGTTTGACATCATCCAGAGCCATGACAAGACACTCTATCAGGATATTTACCGTGCAGGAGACGGATGTCATATTGAATGGTTAAAACAGAGATGGAAAAGGACAGGTTTGTTTGGAAAACTCTCTATTGTATTTAATCCCTATCACTGGCTTATTCTCTTTCTCGAACGAATGATATTTAAAGGGCATAGATTCAAAAAAGTAATAGCAATATCAGAGCTTGTGGAAAAAAATATAGTTGAACATTATGGTGTTGATGAAAAAGATATAGAAGTAATATATAACGGCGTTGACCTTGAAAAGTTCCATCCAAGAAATAAAGAACTTTATAGAAAAGAAATCAGAGCAATATATAATATTCGAGAGGATGAATTTGTTGTGCTTTTTGTCGGCTCTGGGTTTGAGCGTAAAGGTGTAGAGTTTTTGATTAAGGCTGTGGAATTGGTGCCAAAAAAATTAACGCTTTTAATTGTAGGAAAGGGCTCTAATAAAAAACTTAAAGGGCTAATAAAAAAGCAGAAAGTTATTTTTTGTGGTCCGCAAAGAGATATTTATAAATTCTATGCTTCAGCAGACATATTTGTCTTTCCAACAATCTATGAGCCCTTTGGGAATGTCCATCTTGAGGCATTGGCATCTGGATTGCCTGTTATAACTACAAGGCTAAGTGGAGCATCCGAAATAATCAAAAACGGAATTCAAGGATTTATTATAGATGAGCCAGAAAATATAGAGCAGATAGCTGAGAAAATCATGTTTTTGATGAATAACGATGCAAATCAGACAATGTCAATTGAGGCAAGGAGGCTTGCTGAGCGTTTTTCTTTTGAAGGGCATATTAGTAAAATGTCAGATTTTTATTCTTCGGTATTAAATATTAAAGATACGCAATAAAATTGGCTATTTTATTTATTTGGGCATTCCGATATCCTGCTCTTTAATCTTCCCCGATTATTACCCTTTCCCTTATTGCCTCAAGTCTCTTTGGTCCTATGCCTTTGACCTGCCTTAATTCATCAATGCTTTTAAATTTACCATTTGTTTTTCTATATTCTATTATCATTTTTGCAATCTTAGGACCTATGGTTGGTATTTTTAAAAGCTCCTCTTCTGTTGCCTTGTTAATGTCTATTTTGTCAGCAGCATGAAGTATCGGTGCTAATACAATAACAACTACCAATGATAAAACTATAATTGCCTTTTGCATAAGAACTCCTGTTTAAAGCCTTATTTTATTCCAAATCTCATAGAGATTTCATTCAGAAACCTTTCAATATCTTTTAATTTGTTTTGCAAGATATCAAATACAATATCATAGTCTATTTCTTCATAGTCATGGGCAACTATATTTCTGAACCCTACCATCTTTGCCAGCTTTTTAGTCAAACTATCTGAGATTATTTTTTCTTCATTTAATATATAAAATGCCTCTGTCATTGTGATAGGTTTTCTGAAATCTTTATAGGCAATTATTGCCTCTGCTAAGTCTATTGTTGACTGGATTGCAAGATAGAGATATCTTTCAACTGCTCCCTTTATATCTATATTATCCTCTATCTCCTTTGCTGAATACCCCTTGTACCTCTGCAATATTTTAAGATACTTCAGAATAGAACTCTTTTTGTTTTCAATTACCTTGAGATTGCTCATAGTTATGAACGTGTCAGATTATATCTTAACAAAAGCTTTTGAAAGTCAAAATATTTATTGAGAATATCAGGCTCGACAATAACCTTATATGGCTCCCTTTGAAATATCAGCCTGCCTTCCCTGATAATCATATATTTCAATTCCGGAGATTCTGTTAAATTTAAAACAACAATATCAATTTTGTCTGTTTTTAACAGACGGCTCGTTTTATCAAACAATTCAAGCTTTATTTCATAAATCCTCTTTTTATCCCTTATGCTTAGATAGATGGCAAAGTCATAATCACTTAAGGTAGATTCTTTTCTGACTGCCCTTGAGCCAAAAAGGTATACAAGTTTTATTTCTGGATATGATTTAAAAATAGAAATCAATTTCTTGCTGTTTTCCACGATGAGACTCTCTACTTTCAAAATCTTCTCCTTTCATCTTTTCCAAAACTCACAAGATTTTTATATAATAACAAAATCAGTATCTCTTATCTATAAGATACAGCTAACTCATTCCCCTTTTTACATTTTTCAGTCTTTTAGTGAAAGAGGGTGAAAGATATCATGTCTTTTTATCATTAATAAGCTTGTAAGAGGGGGTACATTGGTTAGGGACTTCTCATAATTAAGTAGTGGGTTCATAATTCATTATCCTAACTTTAAAACAAATGTAGTCAAACCTAAATTATACATTCATGCTTTTTCTTTGCCCTCTTTCGCCTCTTTGCCTTTTGTTTTTTTATCTTTTCCCTTTTTATGTC
>CAZIMB010000087.1:0-2442 GCA_964540275.1 uncultured Nitrospirota bacterium
TTTATCTTAATAGCCTCAATGTTATATGTGTGGCAGAACTGCAATGAATAATGAACTATCCCCTGTGCCTTAGATTCTTTATATTCTTTAAGAACCTGTTCTACCCTTTCATCATTGGGTGTGAAACAGGAACAATCAATTTTCATATATCTCTCTGTTAATGCCTCAAGCTGTCTGTCTAAGTCTGTTATGTTTTCATCTATTAAGTCCTTATAGTATCTTGTGCCGATACAGCTTTCATCATTAACCACTACGGCGCCGGCATTTTCGATTATATTATGAAGCTTCCAGTTAGGCAGCGCCATTGGTGTTCCTGATACCATTATTCTTGGAGCTTTTTCAGTGACCACTGATACGCTATTTTTCACCCTTTTATCAAGCTCATCACAGAGTTCGTTTACCTTTTCAGTAAATCTTACAGGGTCATCATAAAAGGCAATCTGCTCTATTAATAGCACATCTTTGCCGCTGATAGGTGAAGGATTATGATGCTGAAGACTGTTTAAACGTTGTAGGGATCTTCTTTTATTGTTCATTATTTTTATACCCTGAGATAGGGAATCAGAAGTAATTTTCTTTCCAGTAATTTTCTCCATTTGGGTCTTGAAGTCTTTGACCTCTTCGAGCCAGAGCGCTTTATCTCTCTGTCTTTTCATCTGAGGGATTTCCATCACATAGGTAGGGACTTCCCTATCAAGAAGTTCCCATGTCTTCTTTTTTGCGTCACAGGTGGTTTCACCATATACAAAATCTACGGATTGAAAATAGGGACATACTTTTGCGATCTTAAAGCCATAAGCTGATTTAACCATAGGACAGATATTTCTGGGCAAAACCTTCTCTGCATCAGGGATTGGTCCCTGCGAGCCTCCGCATAGTCCAAGACATACACCACCTACTGCTAAAATAAGTTCTTCAGGGACATAGACACAAAATGTACCGACTACTGGACGACCCTCTTTCTTTGCATCAAGTATCTCCTGAATACGGCCGCCATGAATTTCTGATATAATCCAATCAAAGTATTCCATTGCTCTTGGTCTATTATCTTGAAGTAGAAACGTCTTCTGATAAACATCTCCAAGAACACACCTCATCTTTTCGAATCTTTCTACATCCATACCAAGAGATTGCCACATATCAGGATATGTTTTAACCTCGAAAGTTGTCTCCATAATTGCCTCCCATAATCTGTTTTATTTGATTTTAAGAATTTTATTTTTAGCAGACTGGGTTACACTAAAAACTTCATCTCATAGTTCCTTGAAACTTATCTTATAGCCAATATTAAACCCGAACAGATCCTCATTCAGCGGTTTCCCGTCAGCCTCTGCATAGGGATACATAAAATAATTCAGTTTATCTCCGCTCTGCGCTGGATTAAGTGTAATGTCCCTTCCGGATTGATAGGCTATCCTGTTTTCATCTACAGCGCCGAAGAAGTATTCAACAAGGTCTTTTGCCTCCTTAGGATCAGTTATCTTCTTTTCAAGCATCGCCTTTCTTACATCAGAGGGGTCAACAGGAACCCATCCATATCCTGGCATATAGAACTCCGCCCAGCAGTGCTGCGCCTTTGTCATATCCCCTTCCTTGCCTTTCGGGATTCTGATGCCGAAGATCTCTCTTGCGGGAACACCTGCGCTCCTTGCCAGCGCTACAAAAACTGAATGGATGTCTGCACATTTTCCGCCCATTGATACAATAAGTTTTTCCACATCGCCGAAGCCGCAGCCTTTGATATTCGGGTCGCGGTGCATGTTATTCACTATCCAGTCATAGATAGCCCTTGATTTTGCAAGATTTGTTTTCTTGCCTTTAGTAATCTTGTCTGCAAGTTCTTTAACCTTACCTGTTGTTGGTCCAAGGCTTGTCGCCTTCAGATAGTCTTTGAATTCTTCTTTTGAAAAAGGCAGCTCATTTTTAGGAAAATCCTTTTTTATGACCTCTTTTCTTTTGACTTTGAATGTATAAACGAGGGTTCTATCTTTCATTGCCTCGCTCCATTCTGCATAAAGGGCTATATTTCCGTTTGCGCCCTCTCTGTAAACACCGCTGTTTGAAAAGTTGCCCTCGACTTTTATATCCTCTATATCCTGATTCTCATCAGACATTGGATAAGGAATCCATAGCCTGACATTTTTGGCCTCTGCAGGCGCGTTCAGAGTAACCTGAATAGAGACATTTACTTTTCTCTCTTTAGCCAAGGCAATATTTGAAAGAGAAACTATAAAAAGAATCACAAGCAGAAAAAGGTATGCCTTTAATAATCGCATAAACAAACCTCCTATTGTTGTTTTTGCTTAATATGCTATTCGTTTATGGATAGAAAATTCCAATAGTTTTTATAGATAGAAATTTAAAAAATGATAGATAAAGTCTATTAATCTTTCATCGGTTTTATGAACATGAAATAGACCATAGTCCAGTTGCCTAAAATCA
>CAZIMB010000088.1:0-2412 GCA_964540275.1 uncultured Nitrospirota bacterium
ATTCCTTGAGGATTATACCCTATTTTGAATTTACAGAAAATATGTTACAACATCGCCGCACAGGGATCATGCCAACTACAGGGGGAAGTTCAGGAGCTTGAAATAGAGAGAATGCTTTCAGAGCTTTATCCTTTTGACGAAATTGAAGAAATAAAAAAGGGACAACGGGGTGCTGACATTCTCCAAAAAGTCAGGACTAATCAAGGAATCGAATGCGGCAAAATTTACTACGAAAGCAAACGAACTAAGAATTTTGATAATGGCTGGCTTAAGAAACTCCGTGATGACAATTTGATGGTAAAGAAGGAATCAAGTAAAGATAAGTCCAGCTATGCTTGGAAACAAAAATTAAAAGACTTTTCTGACAATTACAAAAATGAAGAAAAGATAGCTGAAATCGAAAAGAGGATAGAAGGCAATCTCTTTATTGATTCAAGCGTGCCTAATATGGACGCATTGACAGATTTCTTAGTTAGGCAGGTTTTAAGGACAACGTCAGAATATTACGATATAAAAACAATTATCGTAGATTCAATTCAAGGCTTAGGCACAGCTTCTACCTCATCACGTCCTTACATGAAATTATTCGAGTTCTGCAGGCATGCAAAAGAACATGGCATTACATGCCTGTTGATTGGTCATGTAACAAAATCGGGCCAAATTGCAGGGCCAAAAACTTTAGAGCATAATGTTGATTGCATAATGTATATCAGGAAAGCTATGCGGCTTCGTCCTTTCTTTGTTCCCAAGAATAGATTCGGGCCGGAAAGACATGAGCCGTCCAGTTTAATAATGAACAAATGGGGATGTATAGAAAAATCTAAACATATGTCCGCATTGGCATCTCTGGCGTATGGATACATGCCACGTACAAATAGTGTTATAGAAGTTCAAGCCTTAGTCAAATTGCCCAAGTTCGGTAGCAAACCCGGCATACTTGCCCCTTATCTTCCACGTCCAAAATTACAACAAGTCATTGGTATAGTCAGCAGCACCAAAGACGTGGATATTTCCGATTTGACTTTTGAAATAAACTGTTATATTCCGGCAGGCGGAATTTATTCCCATGTTCTGGATTTTCCCCTTGCTGTTAGTATGCTTTCTTCTTATTTTCAGCGGACATTACCAAGCAAAAGCCTTTTCATAGGAGAATTAGACCTTACTCAACAAATCAGACCGCTTCAAAATGATGTTGAAGTCGAACAGTTGGCTACGTTTCTTGCTACCGATGCTGACCACTCTATTGAAAAAATATATATATCTCGAAAACAAGCTGACATTTTATCTTCGCATCTTTCAAATAGGGGAGCATCAATTCAGGTTATTGGTGTTTCTGATTTGCAATCATTTATAACTACTATCTGGCCCGATATGGTTGAGGGACAGGCTTGCTAATGAGAAACGGGAATTCATGTTAATAGAATTCAGTCTACATTCACTCTTGAAGATCGAGATATTGAAAGCTCATGGCGTTGATGTATCAAAGGAAATTGTTGAAGATATTGTTAGGAATCCTGATAAAATAGATGTAGGCTACAAGGAAAGGCTAATAGCCCAAAAGGGTTTTGATGAAACGCATGTTCTTCGAGTTGTATATGAAGAATTTCCCGACAAAAAATATGTTATAACCGTTTATCCGGGAAGGAGGTTACGCTATGAGAAGGATTAGATACAGCAAAGATGTAGATGCCCTTCTTATTGAACTTTCAGATAAGAAAATAGATTATGCCGAGGAAGAAGGGCAAATTATTATCCATTTTTCAAAAGATGGGGAGCCGGTTCTTCTGGAGATACTTGATGCAAAAGACTTCCTGCTCAATTCTCTCTCCAGTCTTGTAAAAGAAAAAGAAGTAGCAATCCCTTGAAAAAAATAAACAAAACAGCGTGCAACAAATCGCTCGATACTGTAGCATCAATTATGCAAATTTCATTTAGGGTATAATTCTCAATGGTTTAAACAACTCCCTAACCCACATTATTCACAAATAACAGAGGAAAAAAGAGCCAACATCCTGTAACCTTTTGAAATAAATAGGGACAGCGACCATTTATTTTGTTTTGCGAGGTCTTCCTTTCGGCATATCCAATATTTAGTAGAATACGAGGCTGGAGGAGGTATCAGAGTATGGTTGCCAGCCTTAGGAGATTTTCAGAAAATGAAGTAGCACAGCAAAGACTAAAGATTATCAAGTTTTACGAAAAACATAAGATATAACAGAACTATACAGGAAGAGTTTATTGACAATCACCTGGACATCATCCATGATAAAAGGCTATTTCATAAGAAACTTGCTGATTACCTTATCTTCTATAATACCAATAGAGTTCATAAGTCTCTCAACAAAAAAACACCAATTCAGTTTATAATTGAAAAAGGAGAAATGTCGCAAATGTCCTTATCTTATACCCAAA
>CAZIMB010000089.1:0-2370 GCA_964540275.1 uncultured Nitrospirota bacterium
ATCGGTAATTTCATTATATTTTCCATCGTCCGTATCTAATACTGTAAGGTCAGGGCATGCAGATACTGGCAAATAGATAAACCACGCAAGAAATATCGGTAATGATTATAAAGCGCATTTCAATGAACAACCGCTGCATATTACGGGCATCAGGATTCAGACAAATACTCAATATACAAAGGACAGCGCAGAAGGCATGATCAGTAATATTATATTAAGGGAGGATTTAAATGAAGATAGGTATTTTGGGAGACATTCACGGAAACATTGAGGCATTAAAGGTTGCATATAATGCAGCCCTTAGTCAGAAGGTCGAAAAAATCTATCACCTCGGAGATCTCGGAGGTTATGCACCCTTTGTAAATGAGGTGGTAGACTTCTTAATAGAGCATAAAATCCAAGGGGTTCAGGGCAATTATGACGATGCCGTTGCAAACAACAAAGAGCACTGCGGATGCAAATATGAAGACCCTGTACAGGCAGAAATGGCAACCCTGTCCTTTGAATGGACAAAAGGGCATGCGACTCAGAGGAGCAAGGACTATATGAAATGCCTTCCCTTTGAGATAGCGTTTACCTTGTATGACAAAAAGGTGAAAATCTTTCATGCCACTCCGCTAAAAAATAATCTTTACTGGCACAAGGACAGAGAGGAAGACTTTTTTCTCCACATGGCAAGAAAAGCAGATGCAGACATTATGATTTACGGACATACCCATATACCGTATAGAAAAAATCTAAACAGCAAGGTATTCATCAATGCAGGCAGCGTTGGAAAACCGAAAGATGGCGATACAAGGACATGTGTCTGCATTGTAGATATAACACCAGATGCTGTGAATACAGAGTTTCTAAGAATACCTTATGATGTTGAGAAAGTAGCCTCTGCCATCATTGAAAGCGGCCTGCCTTCCTATTTTGCAGAGAAGTTAAGGTTGGGGACATAATCCGCAATCTCCAGCATAAAATTTAACATTTATTTCATAACCATGTAACACACGAATATCTATAATCTCAAAATGAGATTGTTCAAAAAGGTTGTGGATATAATCATCAAGTTGATGATACCACTATATTCCTTGCCCTTATAATAGGGATTACGTAGATATTCATGGATTTGATGTAGTTTTTAAAAGCACAACCGTAGTTTAATATTATGGTGACAAATATTCTATCTATTTTCATTATCCTGTAACTCTTAAGAAGCATAATCGAATACT
Organism: uncultured Nitrospirota bacterium; assembly: GCA_964540275.1. GTDB lineage: Bacteria > Nitrospirota > Thermodesulfovibrionia > Thermodesulfovibrionales > Dissulfurispiraceae > CAZIMB01. The sequence continues at coordinate 1,221 of CAZIMB010000089.1, forward strand.
TTGGTGGGATAATGGCATTGAGCAATCATATCATCTCCTTTAATTCCATTGCATTGCGTGGGGCATATCCATGGTAGTCATTGTTGAAATAAATAAAAACATCCTTTCCCTCTTTTAGATAATTCCTTATCCTATTTGCATCCCTTTTAAGTTCAGCCTTTGAGTATAATGTTGCATAGCTTCCACCTTTGCCATGCCTTCTGATATAAACAAAGTCAGATGTTATAGCAATGTCATCAATAAACTCTGGCCAATCAGCCATACAGAGGCTAACATTATATTGCCTGCAGAGATTAAAGGTTTCACTTATTATCCAGCTTTCATTTCTGAACTCAAAGGCATTTTTTATACCATACGGCTTGAGTAATTTTAAAAAATCTTTCAGCCTTTGTAAATCTATTGTAAATCCCGGTGAAAATTGCCACAAAACAACTCCAAGCTTTTCCTTAAGCACCGTTGCCCTTTGAAAAAATAATCTAAGGGAATCCTCTGGATCTAAAAGCCTCTTGATATGGGTTATAAACCTGCTACCCTTTAAAGAGAATATAAAATCTGGTGGCGTCTCCTTATACCATTTATCAAATGTCTTTAAAAGTGGAAGCCTGTAAAATGTTACATTAAGCTCTATTGTATTAAATATTTTTGTGTAATAATCAAGCCATTTGCTCTGTGGAAGATCAATAGGATAAAAAATTCCCTTCCAATCATAATAATTAAATCCGCTACAACCAATCCTTACTTCTGCCATATAATAATTATATGTCAAATTACCTAAAATCGTTATCTATTAAAAAAAGCAATTTATCAATGTTAATCATCTATCATCACTTCCATTAAACTTCAAATATCTAAGGTTTGGAAAAGAAAAATATTAAGAAAAACAGAAAGATTTTTAGATAATCGTCTTGCTATAATCATTGCAAAAAGCTATTTAATCAGAAACAGTTAATTATCTGAACTTTTATTTAAAATACTAAAAAAGTTCAAAAATTGCTCAACAAAAAAACACTAATTCAGTTTATAATTAAAAAAATGAAACCAGAAGAAAAAACCCGAAAACAAATTGATTACCTTCTTGAACGGGCAGGATGGAAGGTTCAGGATTTAGGCGAATTAAATCTTGGTGCTGGTATAGGTGTTGCCGTAAGAG
>CAZIMB010000090.1:0-2357 GCA_964540275.1 uncultured Nitrospirota bacterium
TCTTTTCTCTCCTTCTTTTAAAACAGCCCTGTATATTCCATCCCTTGCTGAAAAATAGAGGTATCCATCAGGAAAATACTTTACATCGGTAATACCATTTTTATGCTTATATAATATCCTCTCCTCAACAACCTTTTTATCCTTTATCCTTAGTCCTATAATCTCTCCTGTATTCCATGTGCCAAAGATAAACCATTCTTTATAAAATGTTGCATTTGTAGGCGCTATATTAGGAGTGTATGTTTTTATAGGATTTACAAATCTTTTATCACCACTATACCCAAGGACTAAGGGCCAGCCATAGTTTTTACCCTTTTCAATAATATTAATCTCGTCATCTCTATTGGTACCGTTTTCTGTAATGAACAATTCACCTCTTTCATTAAAAGCAATTCCAAAGACATTTCTATGTCCAAGGCTCCAGACAGGGCTATTTTTAAATGGATTATCTTCAGGTATGCTTCCATCAGGATTTATCCTCAGAACCTTTCCAGCAAGGCTTTCTATGTCCTGAGATAGATCCTCATCCCTTGCATCCCCTGTAGTTATATAAAGCATTCCATCATCTCCAAAGGCAAGAACCCCTCCATTGTGTATAATTGCTCCTGGGATTTTATCAAGGATCGTTTTTTCAGGAGGAAAACTTACTACCCTATTATATGTCCTTAAACCAGATGAATATGTGTAATATACAAAGACCTTTTTATCCTTACAGGCAATCCCGAGAAGACCTCTTTCAATACCTGTTGTAACATCAAATTTCTTCAGTGGTTCTCTCTGTAATCTTCTGTTTTTGATTACCTTTACTTGCCCATCCTTTTCTGTAAAAAGGATCGTATCTGTATCAAGGTAACAAAGGGCAATAGGGAAATCAACCTTATCAACAATTTTCTCAATCTTTAATATTTCAAGCCCTTCAGCATAAAAAGCAGGATATAGAAAAATTATCAATAATATGATGAAAATTATCTTTATGCCAAATCTCATTTCCCTAATTTCAGGGCAATCTCTGCAAGCCTTTTACCAAAAATTCTGCATATATTTGCCTCATTTTCATCTATATCCCTTGTGTTATCAGCTCCAGCAACATGACCAGGTCCATAGGGCGCACCTCCACCCTTCGTAAGGTATAGGTCTGGAACAGAATAGGGAACCCCTACTATTACGCATCCAAGATGTAAAAGCACTGTCATTAATGTAAGAATAGTAGATTCCTGCCCTCCATGTATTGTCCCTGTAGATACAAATACCCCTGCTGGCTTACCCTCAAAGACCCTCTGCATCCATAATGAACCAAGCTGATCAATAACATTTTTGAGTTGTGAGCACACATTTCCAAATCTCGTAGGTGTTCCAAAGGCATAGGCAGAGGCGTCTTTGAAATCATCAAGATTAACAAAAGGAACATCCTTTTGCATCTCTGCTCCAGCCTTCATGTCAGGTCTTGACTGTATTACTGATTCAGGAATCAATTCAGGTGCCCTGCGCAATACAGGTTCTACACCTTCTACCTCTCTTACACCCTCTTCCACTAACTTTGCCATCTTGTAAACATTTCCAAAGGTGCTATAATAAACAATCAATACTTTCATATGTCCTCCTTAAATATTAACTACCTTTCATATAAAGATCGTACAGGGTTTTTCCCACAAGAAAATCTCCCCATGCTATGCCAATGTCTGGAAGGGTTGATCTAAGAAACATTTGCTCTAAGGGAATAGATTTAGCCATCATCTCTGCGATGCTATAATGAGACATCAATATGGTCCCGTAAATAACAATGAGACCATTTAAGAGATAGCCATATACCGCTGTTTTTCTTGAACTAAAAAGTAAGGTAACAAAAAATACATCAATCAAGGGTAGGAGTGTAGCAAGAAACTTTGTGCTGTCAAATATAAAATTTCCTGGATTAAGTTTATCAGGCACCATATAAGGATGAATACGATAATGAAGCATAAGCCCAGAGACAGCAAGTAAAATCAATGCTATAAGCAATGTCGTTTTCATATTACCTCCTAAAAGGTAAATTTCACCATATGTCCGAGATAAAAGGTAAACCCTATCGCAATGATATGGAGTATCCACCATCCTGGTTTGAATCTCATGAAATGTTTAAGCATGGTTACCTCCATAGAAGATGACCAAGGGTATAAACAAAAGAAATACCAAGAAAATGTATTATCCACCAACCTGACCTGAGAAAACCTATTTTTTGTGAAAAGGTTTCCTTCTCCATTTTTATCCTCCAATAAATAAGATTTTTAATAACTATCTATGAATAATTATGTAATCTGCCTCATCTTTAGAAACAGACCTAATATCTGCTGGTATCTCTGATAGGACAACCTTTTGAT
>CAZIMB010000091.1:0-2351 GCA_964540275.1 uncultured Nitrospirota bacterium
ACTCCGAACTCGTCTCGCAGAGACACGCACACTCCCCCCAGCAGGGGTAAACTTCACTGCATTGCTCAAGAGATTGTACAATATTTGTTTGAGTTTTATTTCATCCGCTTCTATCTCTATGTCCGCCTCTGGAGCTATCTCAAGGCTTAATGTTATCCCATGCTTCATTGCCTTTTCTTTTAACATAATTATCGTGCCGTTTAAAACATCTCTCAGAAGGAACTTGCTTACATTAAGCTCAAGCTTGCCTGCTTCTACTTTGGAAAGATCAAGTATATCGTTTATAAGGGATAACAAATGTCTTCCGCTTTTGCTGATATAATTTAGATATTCTTTCTGTTTCTCGTTTAGCTCGCCTGCAATGCCATCTTTCAGCACTTCTGAAAATCCGATAATAGTGTTTAAGGGCGTCCTCAGCTCGTGGGACATATTTGCAAGAAAGTCTGATTTCGCCCTGTTTGACTCCTCAGCCAGCTTTTTTAATGCCTCTGCCTCTGCCTTCTTTGACTCAAGCTCTATTGTCCGTTCCTCAACCCTTGCTTCAAGCCCTTTATAAAGATATTTTAGTTCCAGCCCCATTTTGACGGCTGAGCTGTTCAACTCTGTTAATTCGCGGATAAAAAACGATTTTTTCATATCTTCAGGAGGCAAAGAAAAATCGCCGGCAGCTAACATTCCCATACGTTTATTAACAGACGCTATTGGCTTGGATATAGCGGAGCTTAAAAAAATGCCGATGAAGCCTGCAGTTAATAAAGCGATGGCCCCCCAAAACGCGGCATAATAAAAAGAGTCCATTACTGCTTGCTGCATCTCATCCATATCCCTGCTTACCCATATCTTCCAGCCATTATTCAGATTATAAAAGGCGCCCAACTTTTTCCTGCCATCACGCAAGGAGACATATTCGGCGATGCCTTTAGGCTGTTTATTCGCTTCTTTAAATATAGCGAGAGACGAAAGGTCTTTCATGCCCTCTTCAAACTCAGGGCTTTTTGTCATTGCTATAACCCTCCCGAACTCATCTGTAAGGGTTATGCTGCCTTCGCCGTATGGAATCAGATTTCTAACATGCTTAGGGTCAAGCCCTGCTATCAGCGCCCCTATTAACTGATTTTTTTCATCCAGTATCGGCGCTGCCAGGGGAATAATAATTTCCTCTAACATCTTGCCTCTGACTATCTCGCCGACAACTGGTTTTCTGGATTCTTTTATTTTTTTAAAATATTCTCTGTCGGCGTAATTCCGCCCTGTATTTTTTCTGCCTTCGGCGTCATATAAGGGAGAAAAAGCAACTGAAGTCCCATCAGCGTTAGTAATGAAAATAGACTTAATGTCAGGGTTTCTGTAATGAACAGATTCTATAATCTTTTGCGCCTCTTTTGAATCAATGCCCGCCTGATAGATCTCGCGGGATACTTGAGAAAGCAAGGTCAGCCTTGAATCAAGAAACATTTCTATGATCTTGCCCATAGACTCTGCCATGGGCACAATGTCCTGTTCGGTTGATTCCCTTTCGTATTTTTGAAACCAGAAATATCGCTGGGTAAGCATGACGGATATAGAAATCAATGACACGGCTAAAAATGATAAAATCAGGATTTTTTTAATAGAATACTGTTTCATATAGTCTTTTTCTCCAAAAATCGCAGAATTAAACACTGCAATTAAACAGGTTGCATTAAAGAACAGTAATAAGAAAGCTATATAATTCAACTATATCAAAAAAAATGGAGCTGTCAACTATTTGTATAAGGTAAGGACATTTGCGACATTTCTCTTTTTTCTATTATAAACTACATTGGAATTTTTCCTGACTTTACCAATTTAGACCCAAAAATCACCAAAATTGATTCATACCCCATTGATTTCAGACTATTTAGGAACACAACCCTTATTTATTGACTTTTATATCAATATATTATAAAGTCAACTTATGCCAAGAATACCGAGAGCTGTAGCAGTTGGATCCCTCATCACATAATTCAAATGGGAGAATAACAAAGAATCTGTGTTTGTTGAAGAAGAAGATAGACAAGGGTATATACCAAGGGACAAAATGGATGCACACTTTGTATTAGAAATATCAAGGAGAATTTAAAATGAGCAAAGAACAAAGATTCTACAAAGCACTACAAGAGGTATTTATCGGTGCTAAAATTGAAGTCACTGGCAGCTTTGTTAATTTGATGAAAGTTAAATCTAATTATTACAGTAAAATTGAACTTATTACAGCAAAATTAAACAATTGCTAAAACAGGATATTGAAAATGCATTAGAAAAATATCCTCCTAAATTTATCAATTAAAATTCATAACTCATTGAAAATATTGAATTTCTTTTTTCAAAAA
>CAZIMB010000092.1:0-1849 GCA_964540275.1 uncultured Nitrospirota bacterium
TAGTAACCACACCTTCTGATTAGGGTATTGACATTAAAGAATAAAGGTAGTACCTTTTGATTATAGGGAAGATGAAAATAATTTTTATGTTCCATAAATTTATCAATATTAAAAATGAAAGGCATTCTTCATAATAATAAAATCCTTAGAGACATCAATGTATTACGGGGGATAAATTTTTTATCATCCCTTAATGATAATGAATTAAACGATATATTAAAAATTATTGTTAAAAAAACCTTTATTAAAAATGAGATTATCCTTTCTGAAGAAGATACGACTAATTATATGTATATTATATTTTCAGGTAAGGTAAAGGTAGTGCGGAAAGGCATTGATGGGAGAGAGCATATCGTAGCTTTTCATAAAAAGGGTGACTTTTTTGGTGAAATGGCACTTCTCAATGGTAAGACCTCTCCTGCCACTGTGATTGCTATTGAAGATTCAGAAATAGGATTAATAAGAAAAGATATATTTAATAACCTTTTTCTGAAGAATGAAAAGGTGCTTAGAGAGATTATAACTATGCTGTGTCAGAGATTGAGGCAAGAATGGATAATGCATAAGGTTATAACAATTTCTAATGCTGAGCAGAGGGTTCGCATAGTACTTAAAAACTTAAGTGAACAAAATGGTGTAAAAGATGTTAGAGGAACTATAATAACCTTAAAGGTCACTCACAAAGACATAGCAGATTATGCTTTAACCTCCAGGGAGACGGTTACCCGCATTTTAAACAGGCTTATTGCAGAAGGGGAAATTGAGATACTAAAAGATAGACATATATTATTAAAAAAAGCCTTTTTGAAAAGGATGCCTTAAAAATATAGGGATTATAAAGAATAGAGCCATTGACAAGAGAGTGCCTGTATGTCCCTTAACGGTGGAGGGAATACAGGTAGATATTTTAAAACTTTCAGTTATATATTTGTAAACCTCATATCTATTTCATTTGAGAAAGTAGCCTATCAATCTCTTCCTTAAATGCTGCATAAGGCCTTGCCCCTGTTATCTTAGATACAGCCCTCACCTTTCCATCTGGTTCAAGAAAACCTAAAAGAAAACTAGGGGTACCAGATATGCCAGCCTTTCTTGCCTCTTCCATATCACTTCTTATCTCAGGTGCATATCTACCACTTTCAAGGCATTGTTGAAATTTTGGTATATCCAATCCTAATGTTGTAGCATATTTCAACAGGTCATCAGTACCTAATGCCCTCATATTTGCAAAGAGCATATCATGCATCTCCCAATATTTATCCTGCTCCCTTGAGCATTCTGCAGCCTCTGCAGCCTTAAATGCCTGTGGATGAATAGCCTCAAGGGGAAAATCCTTGAATATATAAATCAGCTTACCTGTCTTTATATAATCCCTCTCAATCTGAGGCAACGTCTCACGGACGTGTCTTGCGCAGAAGGGTCATTGATAATCAAAAATCTCTATTATAGCGAGTTTGGCCTCCTTACTGCCCTTAAAAGGGTCATTTTTCACATTGATAATGATTTCCTTAAATTCAGCAGGAGTCGGTGCTGGCGGTGGCATTGGCGCCTGTCTTGTCTGGAGAAGCTTTTTAATCTCCTGTATTTCCTTCTGGATGCCCTCCTGCCCCTTCTTTAGTTCCTCAATATCCTTTTTAATCTCCTTCAATTCCTTGGTCTGTGTAAATCCTATTGTAGGGGAAATCAAAAGAAGCAGTGCTAAAAACAGAAAAACAAATCTGATCATGATAAATCCTCCTTTTTAGTTTATTAGAATACTACTCTAAAAATTAAAGTATGTCAATCTCATGAGACAAAAGGTAGCGTAAAATCTTCTGTGTAAAATCTTGAAGGAAAAAAACATAAGGGT
>CAZIMB010000093.1:0-1814 GCA_964540275.1 uncultured Nitrospirota bacterium
AGCAGTATCTTATAAACAGCTTAAGACTATATTGATTGTATTTATAGCCTCCTTTGCAGCATCTACAGTAAGCCCATATTTTATTAATCAGTATTTAAGCGGGATTCAGTTTATGGCAACAGACTGGTATAGGCATGAGATTATAGAGCTTCAGCCCCCGACATGGGATGAATGGAAAGAACCATATATATTAACTATATCAGTAATATTTTCATTTTTTATTAAATGGGCCTTAAGGTTTAAAATTCAAGGGATAGAGAGGGATATTATTTATCTTTTTTTGATAATACCTATTATATATCTCTCATTTACAGCTGTAAGGTTTATATTCTTACTCGCCATTGTTTCTGGCCCTATACTTGTTAGAAATATATCATCAATCACTGAAGGATTCAGGCTCTCTATCTTTTTAGAGGAGGCAAGACCTATTATTAAACATACCATTTTGATAACCATAGGATTATGGATAATCCTTTATACATCACTAAGCATTGCAAATATAAAGCCCTTTGGGAATTTATTTACCTTTGGATTTGGATTTAGCTATGAGTATGTTCCTGAAGGGGCAATGAAATATCTTGATAAAAGAAATATTACAGGCAGGATTTATAATACATTTCATTGGGGTCAATACATTACATGGCGTGACTTCCCCAAAAGGGGTGTGTTTATTGATGGAAGGGGATATCTAACCCCTGAACTGCTTGAAAAGAGGGATATTGCCTATAAGAACACATCAGTAATGGATGAGCTTTATAATAGATATGGTTTTGAGGTTATTGTCATTGAGTATAGACCCTTTGATAAGTTAATAGAAAGATCAGGTAAAGACTCATCCATCTCAGCAGAGGGCTGGGCATTGGTGTATTGGGATGATATCTCCCTTGTCTTTTTAAGAAGAGGCGGTACATATGAAGATATAATTAAAGAGGATGAATATAAAATTATAAAACCCTCAAACAGCATTAGCTATTTAGTATCCTTGCTTGAAGATGGAAACAATGCAGATGCAATTATTAAAGAATTAAAAAGAAATATCCTTGAGACAGGTTCATCAAAGGCATATGTATTTTTAGGTACTGTGTATAATGAGATTGGGCTTTTCAGACAGGCTATAGAGGCATTCAGCATGTCAGCAAATATCAGAGGGGATACGGACTACAGGCCTACATCCTATCTGGGAATAGGCAATGCATATCTCAGCCTCAAAGACATGGATAATGCTATTAAGTATTATAAGAAGGCTATTTCTATAAGGGAGACAGAAAATGGCTATAGAGGTATTGGATTGGCTTATGAGAGAAAGGGGAAAAATGAGATTGCAATAACCTATCTGAAAAAGGCTAATAGGCTAAACCCTGAAAAATTAGAGATCTATGAAGATATGATAAGGAACTACAAGGTGCTGGGTAAGGAGAATGAGATTGAAAAACTGAGCAATGCCTATGATGAGGCAAGAAAGGAGGCTCAAAGCAGGATCCATGTCCAAAGGGCATTAGATCTATACAACCAGAAGCTTATAGATAAGGCTATTTATGAGTTTAATCAATCATTAAAGATAAAACCAAACCCCTCTGCTTATAATAACCTTGGATATATCTATTATTTTGCAGGTGATTTACAGAAGGCTATTGAGTATCAGAAAAGGGCCCTATCCCTTGACCCTGGATATGCAGATGCCCATCATGCCCTTGCCCTCATTTATAAGGCTATGAATCAGCATGACATTGCAAAAAGGCACCTTGATGAATATATAAGGCTTGAAAAGAAGGGATATTTTGTAAGAAAGGCTAAGAAAGAGATAATGTAAATTG
>CAZIMB010000094.1:0-1680 GCA_964540275.1 uncultured Nitrospirota bacterium
AAAAAGGGCATGTTTTCAGCCTTGAACATGTTCCGGATTTTGCTGAACAGACCCGCAGTCTATTGCGTGAGCATGGACTTAGCGAATTTGCAACAGTCATAGATGCGCCATTGAAAGAATATGATATAAAAAACAGAAGATACTTGTGGTATTCTGCCGAAGCATTAAAGGATATTAGCATTGACATGCTTGTTATTGATGGACCGCCTCTTAGAATAGGAAAGTTAGCCAGATATCCGGCGGGTCATATTCTTTTTGACAAGCTCAACCATGGAGGATATATTTTTCTTGATGACGCAGCACGAAGTGATGAACAGATAATCCTTAAGCTCTGGGCAGAGGAATTCCCAGCCCTTGAACAAACTGACCTCCTCTGTGAAAAGGGATGCTCTTTTTTGCAGATTAGCAAACATGGCGTCCAAGGAGGGGAGACCACTATCTGAAAATGCAATATTGATATTTAGACAATATTTTTAGTAGACTACTCCAATAAATTAAATATGGATCACTTGAACTCTCTCATAGGACATCCTGTTTTCATCGTATCAACAGGACGGTCCGGCTCAACAATGATAGCCCGAGCCTTAGCATTACACCCTTCTCTATGCGTTTTCCATGAACCACACCCCCACCTTAGAACAGAGGCATTTGTAAAATGGTCAAAGCCTGATCCTGATCGACAAAAACTAATCGAGAAAAAAATCAAAAAAAAGAGAGAAGATTTTATAAACCAGATCATGATAAATCGTTTGGTCTATGTAGAAAGTTCTAACTATGCTTCCCATCTTATAGATGAGCTATATAGGATTTTTGATGCAAAGTTTGTGCATCTTTATAGGGACGGGCGTGATTTTGTAAGGAGTGGACTCGAGCGAAACTGGTATTTACCACTGCCTCTGAGATCTCGCATAAAGACATGGATCCGCCGTCGATACCTCATTGATATAGGAAAGTCAGCCGTTGATTATCAGTTGCTGCCTCCGATAGAATTAAAAACACGATTCGAGAAAATTGCATGGCTCTGGTCAGAGATTAACAAGGTTATACTTAATAGTTTTTCTAGCATTCCAATGGACAGGAAGTTTTCACTTCGGTTGGAAAATTTTAACATAGAGAGCCTTACGGAACTGCACAATTTCATAGGCATTAATATCCATCAGGAGCTTTTAAACAAAATGCTGGAAATAGCCAACAGCAAACCTAACAAAAGCAAAAAAAATACTATACCGCACCATTCTAATTGGTCTGACTATGAGAAACAACGATTTAATGCAATAGCAGGCGATATGATGCGTACACTTGGTTATTACAGCTAATTCTCACTCTATAATGAAGATTGCTACACCTTGCAGATGGGGTCAAACCTAAATTGTACGTTTTACTTCTTCATGGATTTCTTTATTATGGCAAGGTCTCCGCTCAATTCCTCGTCCTCGCCATGCATTCTCTTAATACCGCTCAACACATTAGTGACTCCCTGCAGTATTATGCCACTAATTTTTTATAAAGTATATTATTAGGTTTGACCCTTTCACAAAGGGCATATGATGGCATTGAAATCAGCTATAATAAAAAGCTGATAAAGGATAATGATTAAATCTACTATTATGAAGAAACATATTATATGGCATAAAGGTGAAATAAATAGAGAACACCGATGGGCTCTAAATAAGCATAAGT
>CAZIMB010000095.1:0-1648 GCA_964540275.1 uncultured Nitrospirota bacterium
ACCAGAGGACTGATTAAATTGACTCAATTACTCCAAATCTTTTAAACTTCTATGTGAATTCAACTATATCCTATCTGCTAATCTTATTAGCTTATGGATATTATTAAAAATCTATTATGAGGTCTTTGATTATGTTAGATAAAGAAAATATCTCTGATCAAGAAAGGGAATCTGTTTTTTCATCATTAGTTGAAGAGAGCCTAAGGCAAATGATAAGGCTAAAGCATGGACAAAAGGTAAAGGCAAAGGTTGTAAACATATCAGGCGATTCAGTTTATGTTGACATAGGTGGTAAGAGTGAAGGGATTATAAATGTTAATGAATTTATAAATGAAGATGGAACTATAGGTATAAAAGAAGGTGAAGAGATTGATGCATTTTTTGTATCAGTGAAGGAAGGATTAAAACAACTTACTACTTTATTTAAAGGTTATCCACTGATGAAGCTAAAGGCTATTCAGTCTGCATTTGAATCAGGAAATCCTATTAAAGGAGAGGTCAAAGGTATTGTAAAAGGAGGTTTTATAGTATCTCTTGAGGGTATAAACGCCTTTTGTCCAGCCTCTCAGATAGATATAAAAAAGGAAGATGGAGAGAATTATTTAGGACAGACCTTTTATTTTAAGGTATTAGACTTTAAGGAGGATGGCTCTAATGTTGTTGTTTCAAGAAGGGTACTGCTTGAGGAGGAAAGACAGAAAAGGATAGACGAATTAAGATCATCTCTTCATATTGGGATGAATCTAAAGGCAAAGATCCTTTCTATTAAGAATTTTGGAATATTTGTTGATTTGGGCGGAATTGAAGGGTTTATTCCAGCAAGTGAGATTTCATGGGAAAAAATTGATAATATAGAGGCTTTTTATTCAGTGGGTCAAGAGGTAACTGCAAAGATTATTTCTATGAATTGGGAAAAGAATCAGGTGACCTTAAGTATTAAGGCTACTCAGCCAGATCCTTGGACAGGTATAGAGGATAAATATCCCATAGGAAGCAGGGTTAGTGGTACAATCGTGAGATTGGAGCCCTATGGTGCATTTTTAAGTATTGATTATGGGATTGAAGGTTTGATTCATATATCAAATATTGTTTCTGGAAGGAGGATTAAACACCCAAAAGAGGTTCTTGAGGTCGGCCAAAGAATAGAGGCGTATATCTTATCTATTGATAAAGACAGTAGAAAGCTATCTCTTTCTATGAAACCAAAGGTTGAGCCAAAGGATATTGTATTTCCAGATGTTGGGGATTATCTTGAAGGCATAGTGGAAAAGGTGATGCCCTTTGGGGTATTTGTTAGAATAAGCGATGACCTCAACGGTCTTATACCTAATTCCGAGATGGGAACCCTTCCAAATTCAGATCATATTCGTATGTTTCCCCCTGGCTCAAAGATATCTGTTGTGGTTAGTGAAGTAGATAAAGCAAAAGGAAGGGTTACACTCAGCCGGAAAAGGGCCCTCGAAAGATTAGAAATGGATGAGCTTAAAGAATATAGGGAGTCTATTCAAAATTCTTCAGAACTTAGTACATTAGGACAACTGCTAAAGGCAAAGATAGAGGAGAAGAAAGCAATTTTTTAGAGGAATAAATGCCTTAATTAATTATCCTTCCATCTTTTAGTCTTATAATCCTTTCTGCCCTTACTGCG